>JAUWSL010000010.1 GCA_030610085.1 Candidatus Aegiribacteria sp. | reverse complement strand
GGGGATTCGAAATGATGAAGGCGGCCTCGGATGCCGCTGCTGGAAAAACAAAGGTACTTGCAGTGACTGTGCTGACAAGTCTTTCGTCTACGGATCTTGGTTCCCTTGGTTTTGCAGGAGAAACTTCAGATCTTGTTAAACGGATGGCAGTATCAGCGAAGATGGCCGGTATTCACGGTGTAGTGTGTTCTCCGCTGGAAGCTGCCATCGTACGTCAGTCGACAGATCCGGATTTTCTGATCGTAACACCGGGTATAAGACCTTCGGGGTCATCTAAGGATGATCAGAAACGAACGGCAACACCCTTTGATGCCATCATGGCCGGTGCAACTGCATTAGTTGTCGGAAGGCCGGTCACTCTTGCTGAGAATCCCCGCGGAGCCGCTGAGTCGATACTCGATGAGATTAAACAGGCTTCTAAACGAATGCTGGTGAGAGATACGCAATAGGTTTATTATATGCATAGACATAAGTTTGGATACAACTTAATTACGGGGGGTTTTTTATGGGTGAAGATAAAGCCATTGAACTGAGGCATGATGGAAAAACCTACAGGGCTGAAAACAGAGAGATATTCTTCAAATGGGCACGGGAACACAGAATTTCACTGGATGACAGTTACAGGATAGCGGGAACCGAGAAATGGATACCTGTAACCGCAAACAACGAGCTTAACATTCTCCTTGATCCGGAGAACTGGTGGAAAGTAAAGATGGGCGGGAAAACTTTCGTCGCGTCCGACTGGGATTCCATAGTCAAGTGGGCACAGGAGGGCAGATTATCTGTAGATGTCCAGATAGAGGGACCTAAGACTCCTCCCGGAGGAATCCTCGGAAAGGCTTCCCCCGAACTCTCTGCTTACCTTCGGGAATGGGTACCTGATGACCCTGAAAGGAAGCCTGTGAGGCTCCGCTTTGATGACCGCACCTTCATCCCCGGTAATGTGGAAACGCTCAGGAAATGGATTCAGGAATCAAGGGTTCCTATGGAGGCAGAAGTCTCGATCCAGGGGGAAGACTGGCAGACTGTATCAGACTGCGGCTACTTCGGGAAAGAAATATGGCCCACTGAAGCTTCGATGAAGTCAGGAAAAAAAACTAAAAATTCTATAAGCCGGGCTAAACCTCCTAAAGCCAGCTATACATCCGAACCCCCGGAAACAGATAAGCCTGAACCACATAACAAGGGTGAGTCCATATATGGACAGGGAACCGGAGTCGAAGCTGCCGAGGTTGCCCCGAAGCTGGACAGACAGGATAAGCTGTACCGGATCACCACCACCTATGGTGAGTATTATTCGTTCGAGCACCCCGAAGAAGTGCTTTCTCTACTCAAAAAGAGAAGGGTGCACAATTTTGACGAAATCAGACATCCCAGCCTTCCGGACGGCGTTATGTTCGTGAACGAATACCTCCATGAGTATCTGCCCTCGAGCGGAACATCCACCCTTCTTGTAATGCTTGTAGTTCTGTTCGGAGTCGCAGGTGCTATGGCAATCGTATTTCAGCAGCAAAATGAGCAATGGATGCTTATCGGAGGAATAGTCTCTGTGGTTATTGCTCTGATGCTTCTGATCCGGATTCTCTGGAAGAGATAGAATGAGGGTCACCGATCTCATCGCTGCAACCAGAGATGGCATCAGGATTCCAAAGGACGATATCTACGAATTCGCAGCAGCGATCGGTTCGGGAGAAATTCCTGATTATCAGGTAGCAGCCTGGCTTATGGCTGTCTACATTAAAGGTTATCCCAGGAAAGAAACCGTCGCCCTGACACTCGCAATGAGGGACAGCGGCACAGTTATTGAGTGGGGCGCAGGGTCTCCCCTTGCCGATAAGCACAGCACCGGAGGTGTGGGCGATAAAGTTTCGCTGATACTGGCGCCCCTGGCTGCGGCAGCCGGGCTCAGAGTTCCAATGATAAGCGGAAGAAGCCTGGGGCATACAGGGGGAACGCTTGACAAACTGGAATCGATACCCGGAATGAACGTCCAACTCCCCCTGAGAAGATTCATGGAACTCGTTGAGGCAAACGGAGTAGCAATGTGCGGCCAGACCGATGACCTTGCTCCCGCTGACAAGAAGCTGTACGCCCTCCGGGATGCTACATCCACTGTTACATCGATTCCACTTATCAGCGCAAGCATACTCAGCAAGAAGCTGGCAGAGAAAACAGATGTGCTTGTATTTGACGTAAAAGTGGGTAACGGTGCCTTTATGAAGGATCTCACTGAGGCTGAATTACTTGCGCGAGAGTTGACCGGAATTGCGCGTGAAGCAGGCGTGAAAGCTGAAGCTTTCATTACGGGAATGGATTATCCTCTTGGCATGAAAACCGGCAATGCCCTTGAAGTTCGGGAGACACTGGACGTTCTTGAAGGCTCCGGACCTCAGGATGTAAGGGAACTTTCGATAAGGCTTACCGCTTCTATGTTATACCAGGCCGAACCTTCCCGGTATCCGGATACCGCATCTGCGACCAGTTTCTGCGCGGAACTGCTGGATAATGGTCTGGCAATGAACAGATTCGTTACCATGGTAGAAGCCCAGGGAGGAGATCTGGATGCTTTCAGAGCTCTGCCTGAGGCACCCGTGAAAACGGAAGTAAGGGCGTCGCGTTCTGGATACTGGAACGGGATGAACGCCTACGAAGTTGGAGAAGCTGTACGGGGTCTTGGTGGGGGGAGATACAGTATGGATCAGAATATTAAACCAGATGCTGGATGGGAACAGCTTATCCAGGGTGGTACCGAGGTCACCGGAGGTGATATACTTGGTCTGGTGCACGCCGGGTCCAGGGAAGAAGCATTAATGGCGTCAATAAGAATTGCAGAATCTGCTGAATGGGATCAGCCTGCTGAACCACTTGTCAGGAAAGTAGTATGAAAACAACACCTAATATCGACATGGAAAAGCTGCCTAAACAGCTTCACGATGCAGGGATTCTATCGGATAACGGATTCGAGAGGCTTTCCAGGTACGATGATATTACCGATGAGAATGTATTGAGCATAATGGTAGCTCGCGGCCTTGTTTCCGAGGAGATCCTTTACAAGTTCCTCGCAGGACTTGTCGGGCTTCCTTTCAAAGTCCTGGATCCCCTTGAGCTCGATTATCAGGTTGTTACAGACCTTCTGCCGGGGGCATTTGCTCAGAAACATCACCTTGTGATCTTCGATGAATCTGAATCCTCGCTGAAGGTAGCGACAAGTAACCTTGATAACACTCAGCCTCTTGATGACCTTGTCCACATGCTTGGTAGAGATATTGAACTGCACATAGGAAGACCGTCAGAGATAGCAAGGGTTATCAGGCAGTTTTACGGACTGCACGGGTCGATTACAGCCGCTGTAAAGGAGCTTGATTCAAAGGATGGAGTTGATCTCGGTAATCTGGAGAGATATGTATCCAGTAAGACAGACCAGAAAGTCGAGCCTACTGACCGTCCGATCGTTAACGCTGTTAACCATCTTCTGCACTACGCCTTCGAAGAGAATGCCAGTGACATACACCTCGAACCCCACCGAAAGGGAACCGTAGTCCGGCTGAGGATCGATGGAGTCCTTCACGATATCTACAAGATCCCGAAGAAGCTCCACCTGCCGATAATGTCACGGATCAAGATGATAGCCGGCCTGAATATCGCCGAGAAAAGAAAACCGCAGGATGGCAGGATACGAACCCATTTTGAGGGAAAACCTGTTGAAATAAGAGCTTCAACCATTCCTGTCGCTTTTGGAGAGAAAGTGGTTCTGAGAATCCTGGACCCCGCATTGCTTATGCAGGATCTGGCAATGCTGGGCTTCGAAACAGATGATCTGATCAGGTACAGAAATGCGATAAGCAAACCCAACGGGCTGATTCTTGTAACAGGACCCACAGGAAGCGGCAAAACAACTACGCTCTATTCTTCACTTACCACTCTTGCGACCAAGGAGAAGAATATTACAACAATTGAAGACCCCATTGAATTCGTCACGAACGAATTCAACCAGATAGCCGTACAGCCGGCGATCGATCTGACTTTTTCCACATCTCTGAAGTATATTCTCAGACAGGATCCCGACATCATCATGGTGGGAGAGATCCGGGATAAGGAAACAGCCAGAAGCGCAATGCGATGTGCCCTTACAGGTCATCTGGTTCTCAGCACTCTTCATACGAACGATTCCGCTTCGGCCGCCATCAGACTGATAGATATGGGTGTTCAGCCGTACCTGCTTTCTACGACTCTTGTTGCGGTAATAGCGCAGAGGCTCGTTAGAAAAATCTGTGACAAGTGCAGCGAGGAGTACGTTCCAACCTCTTCGCTTCTAAAATCCATCGGTCTTGAGGAGGGAGTTGCCCTCAGAAGGGGTAAGGGGTGCAGGAACTGCCGCAGCACCGGTTACAGAGGGCGTATTGCCGTTTTCGAGGTGCTTGAAATGACGGAGAACATACGAACGGCTATCGTTAAAGGTGCATCCATCGATGATATTCGCAGAGCAGCAGTAGACGAGGGGATGATCACTCTCCATTCAAACACACTTTCAAAGGTTCGTCAGGGAATAACAACACCGGAGGAAATGCTGAAAGTTACATTGGGGGTCGAATGAAAAAACAGTTTTCAATCAGTATTCTTGCAGCTGTTTTATTGATTTTCGCCTGCGGGGGTGAAACCGATTCGGACTTCAGAGACACCGGTGATTCTGAGCGCCCCGAGGTGATCGATTCAGTGATAGTATTGCCCGACAGCCCAATGGAGATCGCTCTGGATTTTTCCAACAAACTTGGAATGAACGATCCGGGCTGCTTCGAACTTATTTCCCGGGAGTTTGCCGAGCAGCTTCCGCTGGACAGCCTGTCCCCTCAGCAGATCTTCGGAAAGTGGAGGGCTTTCGATGCAGCCGGGCGTCTCACCGCCATTCAGGAAAGTACCGAGGGCATGAGGACTTCTTACTACTGCACCATCAGAAGAATGGAAATGCCGGCGATCAACAGGATCGATTTTCTTCTTGCAGATGACTCCTGGCTGATCGATGCTTTCGGAGTTGAACTACCCAGGGATACGGAAGATTCACTGACCATTGAACAGCTGGCGAATCTCGTGCTCCGGAACCCGAATGTCAGAAGAGAAATGCACGTCATAAGAATGCTTTACGATGACTGTCAGATAGACTCGGTCCAGAGTTATGCATCTTTAAACGCTGCGGTGGCATCGGGAACGGATTTCCGTGATTTTCTGCTTGATCTTCAACCTGAGAGCTACTCAGTGCTGGCCCAGAGCAATATCAGAAGAGCTGGCAAGTACCAGATCATGTCCGAAAGAGCTGAAATAGGTTTTGTCGGACTGCCCGCAGACCTGATGACCCTGATCAATATATGGAGGGAGATGGGCTACATTTCCAAATCCATTCTGAGCTATCGTCATGAAGCGATGCAGGGGCTGTACTTCGGAGGTATCTGGAATGAACCGAACGTAGCTGATTCGAAGGAAAGACTGACCGGTTTTCGGGAATTCTTCCTTTCCGTAAGCGACCTGGTGGAAGCCAGGGATTCTCTCTCCCGGACATATCCGGTATTACTGACCTCCGGGTCCAATGAACCGCTTGCTCAGGTGGAGATAGATCTTGATCCACACCAGCTGGAGCAGAAGATGGAAAATGATGTCGGGATCGTTGTATGGAGGGCTCTTGCGGTAGAGCTTAACGGAGATAGTGATCCTGAAAGAGTAGTCTATTGGGCGGGTAATCTTTTCCTGTTTGAAGGTACGCCGATAGGATACAGGCTCGTATGGAGAACCTATGAGAACTACGAAAGCGATTACCATCCTGATTTTGTTTCCCAGCCTTCGGGAAGGGGGAACTGCCGCGAAGTGACCTTCAAAGGAGTGGATGGAGAGTACGAGTACTTCCTCGGTTATTCCGATTCAGGAGAACCTCTGTTCAGAAGGATACGTTCCATGCATGAGGGTTCCCCTCTGGTTGAAGAACAGCTCTGATGAGACAAAAGGTCATGCCGGTTCTTTACTGGCTTTCGCTGACCTGCATAACCGTACTGTTTTTCACTGTGGGATTTGCGTTCAGGGTTTATGGGGACTGCAGCTCAGCCTTCAGCGAAGCTAGAGGAAATCTGCTGGTCGCCGGTCTGCGGGGTCACGAACCTGCAGCTGCAACCCAGATATATGACAGCAGGGGCAATCTCATGGCCACAGCATGTGTTGAGAACAGGTATCCTGTTACACTGGAAGAAGTATCACCCTGGGTAGTCAACGGTTTCATCGCTACTGAAGACAGAACTTTCTACGAACACAACGGGATAAGCATCAGAGGCATTGCAAGGGCTGCCCTGCACGATATCAGAACAGGTGAAAGACACGGTGCAAGTACTATTACGCAGCAGCTTGCAAAAGGTCTTTTCCTCGAACCCGATCAGACGATCCAGAGAAAGATACAGGAAGCATTTATTGCAATGGAGATAGAGCGTCAGTTCGAGAAGAACGAGATCCTCGAAATGTACCTTAATCAGATCTATTTCGGCGCGGGTGCGCACGGTATAGAGGCAGCGGCACGGACCTATTTCGATGGCGCCACCGCTGCGGAACTTTCACTTGCCCAGGCTGCAATGCTTGTGCGGATGGTCAAGAACCCAAGCGGTTTTAACCCCCGGGTTAATTATGACAGGTGCCTGGCCCAGAGGAACGTAGCTCTGCAGGTAATGGCAAACGAAGGGTACATAACGCAGGAGCAGGCTTCGGAGGCTAAGAACACACCGCTTGCAGTTGAGGTTCACCGACCCGAGATCGAGCAGGAGTGGGACTACTTCTCGGAGTACATCCGAAAGTACCTTGTTAACAGGTACGGCTGGTCTGTGGTTTACGAACAGGGCCTGAGAGTTTACACAACCATTGACCCGGATATGCAGATCGTTGCTGAACGCGCACTGGACAGCATCCTTATCGAGAAGGAACCTGTCTGGGATCCCGAGACTGATGAATTCCAGAGCGATCCTGAGAGGCTCAGGTTTGAAAGCTCTCGTGCTCACTGGCAGGCTGTCCGGGATACAACTTCGGGAACTCCGGCCTACATACAGGGAGCCCTGGTGGCTCTTGACCCCTCTACAGGCTACATAAAAGTCATGGTTGGAGGAAGAGATTTCACGGACAGTGAATTCAACCGCGCTGTCCAGGCCCGTCGGCAGCCCGGCAGTTCCTTCAAACCCTTTGTATATGCTGAGGCGATAGAACAGGGATGGTCCCCTGGAAGCATTATTCTTGATCAGCCTGTTGTCGTGGAACTCTCCCCTGGCTCGTGGAGACCAAGAAATTACGATCATACTTTCCACGGTATGGTCACATTGAGAACAGCCCTGGCCCGTTCCTTCAATGTCGCGGCAGTACGACTGGGCATGGCAGTTGGTTCGGAAGCCGTTGCCGCAAGAGCCAGAGCAATGGGACTGATTTCCAGGATCCCTATAGTACATTCCCTTCCGCTTGGCAGCTGCATGGTGAATCCGCTGGAAATGGCGCAGGCATATATTCCCTTCACCACCGGAGGAATCGCAAGGGATGCTGTCGCCATCCTCAGAGTGGAGGACAGGTACGGTAACGTTCTTGAAGACAACCAGACTCCCTCTGCAGGTAGAAGAGTACTGTCTGAGACAGGTGCGTATCTCATGAATTCCCTTCTTCAATCGGTTATCCGTGAAGGGACCGGAATTGACAGCAGATGGTACTGGGGAGGTCCGTTCTCCGGAAGAAGAGCCGGAGGAAAAACGGGAACAACAAGTGATTATGCCGATGCATGGTTCGTAGGTTTCACTCCTGATCTTGTTACAAGTGTATGGATAGGGTACGACAACCATATTGTTAGAATGAGGCTGCAGAACGGGAGGGGACAGTCCGGAAGCAACATAGCCCTTCCCGTATGGAATGGATTCATGAGGGGAATCCTTGGGAATATCCAGTCGGATTCAACTGTCACCTTCCCCGGCCCGCCTGAAAATTCCATAGAAACTGCAGTTATCTGCACGATTACCGGTCAGCTCGCGCTTGCATCCTGCGCAGAAAACACAAGGCGGGAGGAATTCTGGCAGGGAACTTCCCCGCAGCGCTACTGCACTCTTCATGATTATACAGAGGGAGCTTTCCTCCCTGATACAACCCTTCCCGATTTCACCGAATTTGATATGAATTACACTAACCCCGGAGCGAACTGATGCTGCCAGCATGGTTTATTATTGTGGTGTTTCTTGTTCTGACTGTCTTTTTTCTGGCATGGCGTCTTATCAGGTCCAGAACCTGGAAACAGATGCAACTGAGAAAAGCAGCCAAACTTGCGGCAGGTGGAAAAACTGAAGATATGATCGAATTCCTGAAAAGGAACATGAATAAAAAAAGTGTTTCCGATCCCCTGTCCAACGCTCTGATCTATTTTTTCATCAAAGCCGGCAAGTACGATGAGGCTGAGCAGTTAATCCTGCAGGCTATTGAAAAGGGTGACAGCAGTGCAATGGCATTAGCGCAGCTCGGCTATGTTGCCGGCGGCAGAGCGAATCATAAGGAGGCGGAGGAATACTACCGTCAGGCTCTCGAACTGGATGAAACCCTGAAACCGACCATGAATATGAATATTGCCGGAATGCTGATCGAACTTGGTGAAAGGCTGGATGAGGCAGAAGAACTTCTGAAGGAAGCACTGGAATTAAGAGATGGTTCCGCAAGAAGCGGTATTCACATCAATCTGGCCATGCTTTATCTAAAGAAGAAACAGCCGGTTGAAGCCAGGGTTCAGGCAATGACCGCATACGAGCTCATCCCGTCGGGAAGCATCATCCTCACCAGCAGCAGGGCCAACGCCCTCGCCCTTGCCTCAAGGGCATGCACTATGCAGGGAGTGGAGGACGAAGCATCAAAGCTGGCCGCGAAGGCACTGAAACTGGTCGAAGACCTCCCCGGAATGGACAGGCTTGCACAGGAACTGAAGACTATGATCAAGGATGATATCCCTTCCCCGGAGAAGTAGTGATAACTTGAAGAAAACGATCTGGTCGATCATCCTTGCCATAGCTGTATACACGGCCATCGTTTTCCTTTCCGACGCGAAGGAAGTCGGTAATGCCCTGTCAGGTATCTCCCTGTACTGGATACCGCTTTTTCTTTCGCTTTCACTTCTTAATTACCTGCTTAGATTCGCAAAGTGGCAGTATTTGCTTGGAAGGATCGATATTCACATCCCATGGAAGGAGAGCCTCGCAGTATTCGTTGCGGGCTTTTCTATGACAGTATCTCCAGGCAAGCTTGGAGAACTCCTTAAATGCTACATTCTGAAGGACAGCAGGAACATCCCTGTATCAAAAACATCTCCGGTGGTGGTAACCGAGCGGATAACCGACCTGATAAGCATGATCTTCATTGCCATAGTCGGTCTTGTTCTCGTTCAGCACGCAGGAGCAGTGCCAGCGGTTATCGCCGGGATAGTATTCGTGCTGGCAATAATGGTTTTCCTGCTGTGGGAGAGTGCTTTCGGATTCCTTACAGACCTCCTCTGCAGGATAAGAACGGTCGAGAAACATCGCGGGAACTTCGAAAAATTCCACAGGAACTGCTCGTCTCTCCTGGATATGAAAAGCCTCCTTATATCGGTTCCCATCGGAATTCTGTCCTGGGGCGCGGAGGCTCTTGTGCTCTGCCTTGTGTCGATGTCTCTGGGAATAGAACCCGGGTTAACAGTAGGGCTTGCGCTGCTCGCTCATTCGGCTGGAACCATAGCGGGGGCTGTCTCCATGATACCCGGCGGTCTCGGTCTTACGGAAATAACCATAGGAGCCATTCTCATAAGTGTTATGCCGGAACCCGATGCGGCGGTAACAACGCTCATCATGCGTTTCGCCACACTCTGGTTTGCCGTGCTGCTTGGAATCGTAATGCTTTGGATCATCAGAAAGAAAAACAGGTGCCTCCCGTTACAGTCCTGATCGTCTTTCCGTCTGCTGCAGATAATCGGAATTAAGAAAAACACTTTCTGTATTGCCGCTAACTCCATTCCCTTGATGGCAGTCAGTAATAGAAGTTCCCGCAGTGCCTCCTTTACCGCATTGAGCAGACCAGCCATTATTCAAACCAGCGTTGATGCTTAACAATTCCGGTTTTTCATATTTTTCAGGAAATCTGTCCATATCACCCTCCCAGTACACACTCTTGACAAATTATTGCAGAATTTACCAACTATTGTCAAGTCATGATCGTGTTCCCGTCTGATTCAGGTAATCAGGATCGTTGAAGAGATCCGGGTCAGGTCCTCCATGTGATAAGCCACTTGCACAAGCGGGAACACCATGACCCTGACCACACCCGGTGGTCGCAGCACCTGTACCAGTAGTACAGGCAGCGGACCAGCCGATATCTAAACCATTATTAATTGAAATCAATTCAGGCTTCTCATATTTTTCAGGAAATCTGTTCATTGTTCCTCTCCAGGCTTGCTGATAATAACATATAATACTAATATGTTACATTCGATTTGCCGTCAAGCATTTACCAAAGAAATTTAACCGCGACCCTGCAGTGCAGCCTTACAATTAGATCCGGTAGCCTGCAGGAATGCGGAAAAGGTTTTCTTCCGAGTGATTTCCATGCTCCTTTTCTTAGAACACCGACAACTTTGAGAAGTTCCTCCTTAATTCCAATTACTTTTGGCGGATCTTCACCGCTCCTGTCCCCGGCAGTAAGAAATACAAACGAATCATCAGTCTGTTTTTCTTTTGCCAGGAGTCTGTGAACCACAGGATTTTCACTTGCATATTCAACAACTACGATGTCACCGGGAGTTATTTTATCCGTTTTTACTATTTCAGCTCTGAGAATATCACCGGGTATTAATTCAGGCCACATGGAAGTTCCCTTTACAACGCCGTAGTAATATTCCCCTCTTTTCTTCCCGAAGGTCATCGGTCTTCTGTACTCAGTAACTGCGGAAGGGAATCTGTAAGCGAATATCGCAGAACATAAACCGGAAATTTAATACTTACTTCTGTAACAGTTCTTCTGAAATCCGGTCTCTCCTCCGGAGTTACATCCCCATAGGCCATCAGCGATCTTTCCCGGAGGATTCTGTAAGAAGCATAAGCCGGAGAGAGTCTCGATTTCAATCCAGGTTCACCTTTTTCCAGGATAACGAGGTATCCGAGTTCTACGGGATCGGGTCGTTGTCCGGATTCCCATATCCAGCTTGCACAGGGGATAACCCTCCAGACGCCGTCCGTTCCTCTTGATACAACTGTACTGTCATCGCCCAGGATCTGGAAGCCACTATTTCTGAGTACTGCAGCTGCTCTGCTCTTACCTCCTCCGGAGGGCGCGAGGAAAAGAACACCTTTTCCCTCATGCAGAACTGCGGAAGCATGGAATACCGCTCCCCTTCCTTTCACTGCCCTTGCCTGGGCTCTCAGTATTGATTTACGCATCAGGCTTTATCTTTCTTGTCTGCGGGAAGATCCCGGTTTCTTCCGCTTCCCTGCACATCCAGTAAGTGGAGGTGAAATCAACGCTTGAGTAATAATTCTGCATCACGCAATTGCCAAGACACCTGTTTTTGTGAATACAGTTTCCGCAGATCCCTTCGAATTCAGCGGGAACCTGCAATCTGAGTTTCTTCAGCAGATCGGAATCACTCCATACATCTTCGAGATCATCCTGCAGAAAATTACCCATAACGAGTTCACTGCATGAGAACCCTATACCGCAGAAGGAAATCCCGCCATCGGGCAGTATTCCAAGTAGATTGTGAATCGGGCACCATCCGGAATTCTTTATGCGATTCAGCGGAAGAAAAGCTGGCGGTATATCGACGATCACTGACATTCCGCACCTGCGGTGTAATTCATCTGCAAAACTGATGATCGTCCGAATACTGGTCTTCCGTTCTAGAAGGCGTTTCCCCCTTCCGATCGGCTGTACAGGATTTATCTTGAGGCTTGAAACACCTGTATCCCGGCAGAATATCGCCATTTCAAGAACAGGCTGCACCTCAAATGTTACAGAGGACATGATTATCTGAGTGCTGATTTTCCTGTCTACCAGTTCCTCAGTGAATGCAACAGTTCTTTTCCAGGCTCCGGGTGTATTCCTGAAATCATCATGTTCCTCTGCTGTCACACTGTCCAGGCTTACGGCAACGGATCCTGGAGGATGCTCTTCGAATACATCCCAGAGACCACCCGGAACAAGCGTACCGTTGGTCTCAATATCAATGATCAGGTTGCTCGAATGTTCAGAAGCAGTTCTGTACAATTCGGTGAAATCAGATCTGAGAAGTGGTTCTCCGCCTGTGAACTTGAGGTTTGTCAGTCCAAGCTCAACTGCCTGGTCGAGAATCCCGGAAAACTGCTCCGGTGAGAACTCGGTTTCTAATCTATCCCTTGTTTGAAACGGAATCTCACTTCTCCTGGGCGCTATCCAGCAGTGTTTGCATGCAAGATTGCAATCACCCGCGGGGTTGACGTACAAATGCTTTAATGGAGGGATGTTCATTCTTCAGTCAGGAGGAAACCTGCTTCAACGAGTTCTTCAAGAAAATTGTCCAGGTCTTTTTCGATTTCGGTCTCATCAGGATAAAGCTCTCTTAGTTTCTGCAGGATCTGATCTCTTAACAGCCGTTTTTCTATGAAGTCGCATATTCCCCATGCCACACCTTCTACAAGCTTCAATTCACCGGTATCCACATTGAAGAGAATACCCCCCTCAGGCTCCTCTCGGAAGACAACATTATCAGGGTAGCATATCTTTTCCATGGAGCACCTTCCGGTTAATGGAACATTGACCCCGCCTCCGGGGTAATATATTACTAGACATGTATGCAGAGATACCCTAAGGAGAAGGTTCAATTATGAGGATAGTACTTATTGCACTGTTGCTTTCAGTTTCATCCGCTGTTCCGGCCGTTGGCCTTGAATCATCCAATTTCTCACTTATTGAACCAACCGGTTCATGGTTCGATCCGGATTTTTCCGGCTACACGAGTTTCAGCATGATCACCGGAGGCGGAAGAACTCTTGGAAGCGGTGTCACCGTTGGGACCATGTCGTTTTTGCTTCATCCGAACTTGTATGCCTCGTTTGATCTGGGATATGCGAGACTTTACGATTTTCACGGTTTCTCAACCGGCAGGATTCTGGGTGGACTGGATCTCAGATGGCAGCCTTCGGATGATTTTACGATTCAGTTCCATTACAGCGGTTCCCTTCCGGATTCCACCCTGACAGGATTCTGAGAACTGCTTCCTGAGAAGTACTTTCTGACACTATACCTGTTTCTGATGGCAGTATCGACCGGTGATTCTCTCACCAGGGCCGGCAACCTTCCGGACGCGCTCCCCGTACTGTATCAGGAGATAATGGAGGATTCATGCGATCCATGGCTTCTTTACAGGTTCGCATGGGTCTGCAACAGAATGGAAAAACCTGCCGATGCTCTTGAACCCGCCCTTGCCGCCTGGAGGATAGAACCTGATAACCAGTGGTATCTTGCGGAATATATCCGCGCCCTGAAGAATCTTGAGATGTACGATGAGCTGATCGGCTGCGGAGGTTCTATCAGGGGAGGAGGAGTATGCTGTTATTACCTTGCGGTCGCTGAACGGGAGCTTGGTATATGCCCATCCCCTTCTTTCGAGTATCTGCACGCTGCCTCCTCCGCTCAGGACGATTCAGCCGCTGCGGATGCCTGTCTGTGGCTTGCCTTACTGCTTGGAAATGAAGTTGATGCTGAGAGTTTGATAGTTCTTGTTGAAACTGCCGTCACGCTTCAGCCTTATGAGGATTTCTACAGGTGCATTCTCGCGGAGAAACTTGCGGAAAACGGGGAAACAGAGCGTTCAAGAGAACAGCTCCATCTTTTGAGACTTGAAGGATCAACCGGCTATTCTTACTGGCAGGCGTGCGCGTCCCTGGCCGAAGCGGAGATGGATACTGACAGGCGACTATGGGCTCTGAGGAGAGCCAGAAGCTTACGGATATGCCCTGAATCCAACCGTAATCTGGGCTGGACCCTTTACTTTGCCGGAAGGGATGCTCTGAGAGACGGGGATATACTTCTTTCAGCTGAAAGGCTGCAGGAAGCCGTCGGTTTAGGGGACTCTTCAGAAATTTACGTTCACAAAGCCGATTCTCTCATGGAACTTATACATGAATTTGAAAACTCTGTTCCTTGTAGTTATTAGTGTCATCCTGCTTCTCATCGCGGGAAGATGCCTTCGGAGACCGCCCTGGCCCGGGGCGGGTGACGAAACAAAGGATAGAACATCAGAGGCTCGATTATTTTGAATCCTGATGTTTCGTAATTCTGATAATTCCATTATTATAGATGCTGTAAGTTGACTAAGATGTGCGGTACGGTTACCGCTTAAAATGCCCGGAGGAAAGATACTGTGTTCAAGAAAGTTGTGAAATCACTGTTAGGTGATAAACAGAACAAGAAAATCAGCGGTCTACAGCGTTATGTTGATGAAGTGAACGAATATTATGGGAGGCTTGAACCTCTTTCTGAAGAGGAATTTAAGGACTTTACCAGACAGTTCAGGGTAAGGCTGGCGAAGGGTGAAACCCTTGAAGACATAATGTGTGAAGCATTCGCTGTCGTGCGGGAATCCTGCAGAAGGCTTCTCGGTCAGTCGTGGGTCGTCACCGGTACCGATCATGAATGGGACATGGTCCCCTTCGATGTTCAGATCATGGGTGCCGTGGTGCTCCATCAGGGTAAGATAGCTGAGATGGCAACGGGAGAGGGTAAAACGCTTGTCGCAGTAATGCCCATGTACCTGAACGCACTCGAACTGAATCCTCAATGGCTTAAATTCGCTGAAGAAACGTACGGCGATGATCCGGAGAAATGGGAATTCGAATCTTTTGAGGATATTCCGCTGGGGAAGGGTGCCCATCTTGTAACCGTGAACGATTACCTCTCCAAACGGGATGCTGAATGGATGAGCGGTGTTTACGAATATCTCGGCCTTACTATTGGCTGTATACAGATGGAAATGAATCCTGAGGAACGCAGGATGCAATACCTCAAAGACATCACCTACGGGACCAATAATCAATTCGGTTTTGATTACCTTCGGGACAACATGGCCGTTCAGTTTGTGAACAGGGTTCAGCGGGAGCATAACTACGTGATCGTAGACGAGGTGGACAGCGTTCTTGTCGATGAAGCCAGAACTCCCCTTATCATCAGTGGTCCTGTAGCACATTCACAGAACCGTTACAAGGAATACAGGAACGATGTTCACAATCTGGTCAGGAAACAGACGGTTCTTGTAAACGGGATAGTTGCAGAAGCGGACGAGCTCTGGGAAAAAGGAAATGAAGAAGATGCAGCCCTTCTGTACTTGAAGGCACGGAAGGGAGCTCCTAAGCAGAGAAAACTCGTACGTTCACTGCAGGATCCCGACCGCCTGCAGGCTGTACAGAGGATGGAAGGTGTCCTGCTCCGGGAGAAAAGGACCCATGAGCTGGAAGAAGACCTGCTGTTCTCACTGGATGAAAAAGAGAAATCAATTTCTCTTTCGGAAGCCGGCAGGAAAATGCTCTCTCCCGATGATCCGGATTTCTTTCTGCTCAGGGACATCGGAGATGACATCGCTGAAGTAGAACTTCTGGATGTTTCAGAAGAGAAGAAACTGGAACTTAGAAGGCAGACCTATCATGAGCATTCTCAGAAAGCTGAAGCTCTTCATAACATCGATCAGCTTCTCAGAGCCTTTCAGTTATACGAGAAGGATGTGGAATACGTTACCCAGGATGGAAACGTGGTGATAGTAGACCAGTTCACCGGAAGGCTGATGCCGGGAAGACGCTTCAGCGACGGTCTTCATGAAGCTCTTGAAGCCAAGGAGAACGTTGAGATAAGAAGTGAGACACAGACCCTGGCAACCATAACCATACAGAACTACTTCAGAATGTATTCAAAACTTGCAGGCATGACGGGAACAGCAGAAACCGAAGCTGATGAGTTTGAGAGTATTTATAATCTCGATGTGGTTGTCATACCTACCAATGTTCCTGTAATACGGCAGGATTACAACGATCAGGTCTACAGGACCAGACGTGAGAAATACACCGCGATAATATCTGAGATTCAGCGGCTTCATTCGATGGGACAGCCGGTTCTGGTGGGTACCGTTTCGGTGGATGTTTCGGAATTGCTGGCCAAACTCCTGAAAGCCAGAAAAATCCCTCACAGTGTTCTCAATGCAAAGCACCATAAGCAGGAGGCTGAGATCATAACCAGGGCCGGACAGAAAGGGGCGGTTACGATAGCCACCAACATGGCAGGGCGAGGAACCGACATCAAGCTGGCCGAAGAGATAAAAGTGATCAGTGACCGAAGCGGTAATACAGTTCCCGGTGGACTTTTCGTTATCGGTACAGCAAGACATGAATCAAGAAGGATAGACAGGCAGCTCCGTGGAAGGTGCGGCCGCCAGGGGGACTCCGGAGCCAGCAGGTTCTACCTTTCCCTGGAGGATGATCTATTCAGGTTATTCGCATCGGAAAAACTCATTGATTTTATGAAGAAAAGTGGAGGAGAAGCTGAAGGTGAACCAATCGAGCATTCACTCCTCACAAAGGCAATTCAGCGAGCACAGAAAAGGGTGGAAGAGTATAACTTCGGCATAAGAAAGCACCTTCTTGAGTACGATGATGTTGTTAACCGACAGCGCGAAGTGATTTACGAAAGAAGACTTCAGGCCCTTACCGGAGAAGAGCTCTCCGAAGAAGTGGTCGATATGATCGGAGCGGTATCGCGGCACATCCTTATCGATGATATACCTGATGAGGCCGAGTCCGAGGAATGGAATCAGGAAAGAGCGCAGATTCTGCTGGGGGAGATCTCCGGAACAAGGTTCGATCTTTCGACAATTAAATCCGGGCAATCTTCCGCCGATGAGGCACGACATGCTGCAGCGGACCTGGTCCTTGAATACTATTATATGAAGAAGGAAAAGATAGGCCTGGAACTGTCAGCAGAACTTGAAAAACGGGCGGTTCTCAGTTCTATTGATTCCATGTGGAGGGAACATCTGTACGGAATAGACCACTTGAAATCAGGGATAAATCTCAGGGCTTACGCGCAGCGTGACCCCCTAGTGGAATTTAAAAAAGAAGCTTTTGGTCTTTTCGAGGAATTACTTGACAGGATTGATAAGCTCGTTGTCAGGCAGGTGCTGTCCCTGTGGCCTCGGAATTTACAGGCAGGACTCCCGGAGAACCGGCAGGTAAGCGGCAGTGCAACGCACCCCTCTCTGATCATGCCTTCAGCAGGTTCTGTTACCGGGCAGGAACCTCAGAAAAGAGGTGGGAGGCAGGAAACAATCGTAAGGGAGAATCCCAAGGTTGGCAGAAACGATCCATGTCCATGTGGAAGCGGCAGGAAATACAAGAAGTGCTGCGGAGAATGAAAGGAGATAACGATGGCTGAGAACGGCAAGGGTGAATTCTGGGCATTCGTAGCGGGGGCTCTGGCAGGAGGAATAGTCGCCCTTCTTTACGCGCCTGCAAAAGGTGAGGAAATGAGGGACAAGGTTCGCGCCACGACCGAAGATCTTTACGGAAAGGGTGAGGAGTTCTACGTCCATTTCAGGGCTGAGGCCGAGAAACTGATAGCCGAAGGAAAGAAGATGATGGACGAGGTCTCCACCTCCGGGAAAGAGAAGTACGAGGAGACCATACAGAAGCTTGAGGAAACCAGGGAAAAACTCGAGCATGTCAAAGATAAAGGTAAGAAGAAGGCCGGGGAGATAAAGGAAAAGGTGGCTAAGAAACCCGCTAAAAAAAGTGCCGATAAATAGAACGGTTATCATCTGGGGTGACGGTGCAGTCGGCAAAGGACTGGCCGTCGCCCTTTCCAGTTCTCTGGACGTTTTCATAGCCGGACCGCAGGGAAGCGGTCGGGGAAAAATTCCGCTTGAATCCTCCGGTGCCTATTCAGGAAGAACCATTATCGAGAAAGTCGAATCCGGAGATCGAATCCACTGTGATCACTGCATCGTTGCCCTGAAAGCATACGATCTGGAGAGTGCCTCGAAGCATGTCATATCTTCCACAAATGGGAGCTGCATATGTCTTACGAATGGTATGGGACTTGAAAAGGAATGGGGGGGATCCTGGGAAGATAGAGTTGAACCAGCCGTTCTTACCGCAGGATTCAATCTCCTTGATAAAAACTCCGTCGAAACTGCTGAAGGTTTTCTGATAGTATCTCCTGGCGGCAAGGCTGAGGAGCTTTTCATGGATAGTCCTCTCGATGTAGTTCCTACCGATGAGATTGAGGTTTCCCGCTGGTCCAAATGGCTGACGAACAGCGTTATCAATCCCCTTGGTGCTCTCTCCGGACTCAGGAACAACCAGTTGATTGAAGCAGGTCTCGGGGCGACAGCAGATACTCTCTTCATCGAACTGGCAGGAGTGATCCCGGCTGACCTCAGAGATGCTGCGGTCTCTATGGCCAGGGGTATGCTTGATTTCCTGCTGAGTTCTTCGTTCAACAGGTGCAGCATGCTTCAGGATATCCTTGCGGGCAGAAGAACGGAGATTGATTTTCTGACAGGGCTGTACGAAAAACAGCTGCCGGATAAATGTCCTGCAGCCGCTTCAGTGACCGGTCTTGTAAGAGCTAAAGCTTCACTTCACAATTAGTACTGGAACAAGTATCACCTTGCGTTACTCTTCTTCTTCCTCACCCATCCATGTACCCTTGTCAAGTATCTTCCAGACAGGTTTACCCGTGATCTCCCTTAGATCTTCAAGTACGTCAAGCTGTGTGGCATCAACCTGGAGTGACGTTTTGAACATGTCTACGGCGTCCTCTTCCTGCGCGATTATCGCGAACAGCCTTCCCATTGTGTTGTAAGCTTCAGTAAGCTCAGGATCAAGTTCCGCTGCCTGTTCAAGGAATTCCATAGCATTGTCTATCATTTCCTGTTCATCGAGTTCCCTCTCCCAGATCTCCTTCGTGGGAATGTTATCCAGCAGCGACATTGCCCAGCAGAGGCCTTTGCCCAGGTAGGCAAGTGGATTGTCAGGATCGAGATGAATTACAATATCGTATATATCGAGAGCTTCTTCAGGACTCCGGTCCTTTCTGATGATCTCAGCGAGGCTGAGTCGAGCGTCGATGTCATCAGGATTGCCTTTGATGGCTTCTTCAAGAGTCTCTCTTGTGCTTAGCTCCATTTTGGGTATCTACCTCCATAGATGTTTTCACGGTTCCGCCTTCATTACATCCGGAGGAACCTTTCGTCAACCCCCTTCTATTTATCCTGAATCCGACCTTGCATGATTGCTCTGGAAACTTTAGTTTTATTTTCTCAGGTACATGGAAGGGAAAAATGCTGAAAACTGATGTCAGGTACTTAAAGGGGATCGGTCCCGCCAGAGGCAGGCAGCTGTCAAGACTTGGAATTGAAACCATCTTCGATCTCCTTCTGCATGTGCCAAGAGGCTATAATGACCGGAGAATTATAACCCCGGTCAGCGATCTGGTTCCCGGTGAGGAATTCAATGTATCCGGAACAGTTGTTTCATCAGGATATCTCAGAGCAAGAAACGGGAAAAGCAGATTCGAGGCGATCGTCCGGGATAATACAGGAGAGCTGAAGCTCACATTCTTTCATTTCAAATACATTGCTGGCAGGCTCATACCTGATGTCCGGATAATCGCAAGCGGAAGGATAGATTATTTTGGCGGTATATCCATAGTCCATCCTGAATTGATATTCCTTGATGAGAAGGACTCGGATGCCAGGCTTGTGCTTCCGGTATATCCGCTTACCGCGGGTATCACTCAGGGTGTATTGAGGAAACTCATTGAGACTGTTCTGGATGAGTTCGTTTCGGAGATGCCCGAACTGCTTCCTCCGGATGTTCTTGATTCCATGGGTTTCGGGAATCGAGGAGAAGTTATCTGCAGGGTACACTTCCCGGATAACCCGGAAGAGGGTGAGCGAGCCCGGAGAGTACTTGCTCTTGAAGAATTCTTCGTTCATCAGGCTCTCCTCAAGCATGTAAGGACGGAGGCAGCGGAAAGATCAGGTATAAAGATGATCCCGCCTGCCGGATCTCTCTCTGAATTCGTCTGCAGGCTGCCCTACAGCCTCACAGGGGCGCAGCAGAAGGCACTGGATTCCATTGCTGCGGATCTTGAACAGAGCCTTCCCATGAGAAGATTACTTCAGGGGGATGTGGGTTCGGGCAAGACGGTCGTTGCAGCGGCCGCCTGCAGTATCTGCTGCAGGTCCGGTTACCAGGCGGTGATAGTAGCTCCAACGGAAGTTCTGGCTTCCCAGCATTTCAGAACGATCAGCGGTATGCTTGAACAGGCCGGTATAAGATGCGGCCTGCTGACTGGCGGCACAAAAGTTTCGGATAGAAGGAACCTTCTGGAATCCCTTCTGGACGGTTCTCTGGATGTCATTATTGGAACCCATGCGGTTTTTGAGGACAGGGTAGTAATACCGGAAATGGGACTGTGCATTATTGACGAACAGCATAAATTCGGCGTTGAGCAGAGGGAAAAACTGCTTTCGGAGCGTGATCCCAGCCCTCACTTCCTGCTTATGTCGGCTACACCTATACCGAGAACCCTTGCCATGACAATTTACGGAGACCTTGATATTTCAGTACTGGATGAAATGCCTCCCGGCAGGGGCAGTACAACTACAAGAGTGATGAAGCGGGACGCAAGAAACCAGGTATATGAGTTTCTGCTGGACAGACTGCGCAACGGGGAAAGAGCTTACATAATCTACCCGCTCAGGGAAGCCTCAGAGGATCTGGATCTGAAAGATGCAGCTACCTCTTTTGAAGTTCTTAAACGTGGTCCCCTCGGGGAGTTTGGTATCGGGCTTCTTACTGGAGCCATGAAGCCGGAAAAGAAGCTGGAAGTAACGGGGAAATTCGTTTCGGGTGAGATATCCGTTCTTGTCAGTACCACTGTCGTCGAAGTAGGACTCGATGTTCCACAGGCAACTGTTATGGTTGTGACCCATGCCGAAAGGTTCGGCCTCAGTCAGCTTCATCAGCTCAGGGGAAGGATCGGAAGGGGAGACAGAGACTCCTGGTGTTTCCTGATGAAAGGGGATGACTGCGGTGCTGAGGGAGCCAGGAGACTGGCCATTCTTGCCCTGACGAATGATGGATTCAGGATTTCTGAGCAGGACCTTCAACTAAGAGGCCCCGGAGAAGTAGCTGGTATCAGACAACATGGTGTCCCGGCATTTCGTATAGCTTCATTGATAGATGATTCGGATCTACTGGAGATGGCCGCAGCTATGGCATCAGGAAGCAACTCGTGGGAATCGTTGAAAAATGAGTATGAATTGCGCTTTGGGGGGCTGGATATTCTTGAAATATAGTATTATTAATGGGATGTTGCCGGAAGTGGTGCCTGTTATCCAGTTTTTGATCGATAACGATTATCGCTTCCTGTTATGGCACTTGACGCAGGATTTACAGTAAATAGCATTATGAATCTGGCAAATGGCTCGCATGAACAACCAAAGGGAGCAGGTTGCAGATGGGCTCAGGAGCTGAAAAAGTAAAGAAATTGCTGCATACTGCTAGAATGCAGATTCAGCAGGGTGAGCGGAAAGAAGCTTTGGAAACCTACCGCAAGGCCCTGAAATTAGATTCAGAAAATCATCAGATTATCGATCGGATAAACATTGTCGAGCGAGAAATCGCCGCAATGGAGAAATTCAATAAAAGCAGGTTCAGCAGGGCACACACTGCCGGACGAAATATATCTTCATCGGGTTTCGTGGATGACTGTATAAAAAGGTCAGACGAGGCCTTCAGTGCCAATGACGCGGTAAGGGCTCTGCAGGAACTTGAAAGGGCAAGGCGCCATGATCCTGATAACGTTCTTGTAAAGAAGAAGATAGCTTTTCTCAAACGTTCGATCAAAGTAGATGGCCTTGCAGACCTTGTTCAAAACAGGGTTAAAACCGGTGACTCCAGGTTCGCAGTCGAGAATATCAGGAGGATATTCGATCTATGGCCGAGCGCACCAGTTCTCGATGGACTTCTTAAGATGCTGGAGGATTACAAGGAAACAGCCTCAGATGAAATAGAAACGGAAGTTCCCATTGTTGATAAGGTTGATGAGCAGGAGGAGGAGAAAGTTGCTGCTGTTCCGCCTGCTGAAACTCCCGTAAAGATAAAACCAAAAAAGAGAACGGAAAAGAAGAAATTTGTCTCCCCCAGAAGAAAAACCGCTGGCGACGGACAGAACAAGATGTTCGCGATTTTCGGTATTATTGCAGTTATTGTAATTCTGATATTCGCGATCAATAAGTTCCTCTGTGGCAGGGAAACCCAGCCGGAAGTGATCGAAGATCCTCCAGCCCAGCCTTTCACTGAAACGATCGCAGTTCTGGGTGCTGAAGATATCAGCATGACACTTGACGGATTCCCTGTTGACGAGGGGCTCCAGGGAGTCTTCATACTGAGAGATACAATATTCACCGAGAGGACTATCGAAGTATCCGCACCAGGTTATGAAACCCTGATATGGAACCGTGTCTTCGAGGAAGGCCAGATAAGAACCGATACACTATATCTTTACAGCATTGGAACTTCGATCATACAGGTTACATTCGATTATGAAATGCCTCCAGGTGAAGATGATCCCGGACCCCAGGCCGTAAGCTTCATGGTCGACGGTGAACTTATCGAGGGCAGCGTTGATTCGATCACAACCGGAGAACATATCTTCCAGGCATTCCTTGATGGTTATCGAACCCTGCCCGAATCCGTTTCTGTGATAAGTGCTGTTGATCTGAACCAGACCATGAACATTCTTGCTTCGGAGCAGTCACTGATAACAATCCAGCTTGCCGCGGATACACCCGGTAATGCCAGTTTCTTTATAGATGGAGAACGCGTTGCCACAGGCCGTAGAATGACCCAGGTTCTTCCTTTCGGAAGCTATTATCTGCAGGTTCAGATGACCGGCAGACGGGAATACGGAGTAACCATTACTCTCGGGGAGGATGGGTACAATCGGACGGTATCACTTGAGGAGATCGATGAAACAGGGCAGCTGATGGTGGGGCCTGAACCCTGGTCCAACGTATATGTAGACGGCCTGATGGTTGGCACAACACCTTTCGGAGGAGTTGAACTTGAACCGGGAACCTATACCGTGACGCTTTCCAACCCTGATTTCCAGGACGATACGCATACTGTAGAGATCACAACTGGTGAAACCACGGTTATTCAATACAATGCCATAGCTGCTGTGGCTCCAGATGAAGTACCTGCCGATACGGCAACGGTTACCGAACCGGTAGAGGATCTGCCTATTTCATCTCCTTTCGCGATACAGCAGACTTCTCCAGCTATACCTTCGCAGGCCAGGGCCAGGGGAGATCTTCATGACTACGTTACCCTCGCAGTTTTAGTGGGTACCGATGGTTCTGTACAGGATGTGACGATAATAAACGATCCTCTTGGTCTCGGATGCGGTCAGGCTGCCGTGGATGCCGTTAGAAACTGGGTATTCAGCCCTGCGATGCAGGGTGATCAGCCTGTTGAGGTTACGACAAATGTCCAGATCAGATTCGATATTGAATAGTACCTCAGGACATGTTTCTACTACGTGACGGTGATTTCAGCTGGACTCCGGCAGTTGACATCTACGAAACTAAAAACCAGTGGCTTGTATACATTGAGCTGCCTGGAGTGTCGTCAGATGAGATCGATCCTGCCATATACCCTGAAAGCGTGTTGATCAAAGGAATCAAGATCCCTCCTGCGAGTGAACTCAGTGCTGAAAAGATCGAGATTTATACCGGCTATTTTCAAGGAGATTAAATGACTAGTGCGACCATCCTGGAACTGCCTGACATTCTTCCTATCCTGCCAAATCATGACGGAGTTGTTTATCCTTATACCGTAGTTCCGATAACTGTTACGAAGACTGAAACGGCTGAACTTGTGGACGACGCTGTACGCAGGGATAAACTTATAGGTGTTGTCAGCCTGAAGAACAGGATGGATTCCGCTGCCCGTCCGGATAATCTATACAGAACAGGAACGATAACAGGTATCGATCGACTTTACAGGTTTCCAGGCAACATCATAAGACTTCATTTAAGGGGACTTGTCCGGTTCCGTATTCTGGAACTCATCGATACCAGCAAGCCATATATCATGGCCAGGATTGAGAAGCTGGAGTCAGTGTTTCCAAAGGACGAAGTGGAGCTGGATGCATGGCAGAATACCGTGGGAATTCAGCTTAAGCAGATATTCGAACTGACACGGAGTATTCCCGATGATTCACTGTTCATGGAAATTTCCGATGATGCGGAGAAACTGAGTTTCCTCGCAGCAAGCAGAATAGATGCAAGCGTTGAGGAAAAGCAGAAGATCCTCGAAGTTGACAATATTCTTGAACGTCTCTGGCTCCTGTCCGGTATACTGGAGAAGGAGATCAGGATACTGAAACTTCGCAACAAGATTCAGGGGCAGGTCAGAACGGAGATAGAGAAAGATCAGAAAGAGTACATCCTTAAAGAGCAGATGAAAGCCATTCAGAAGGAGCTGGGCGGTGAAAGCGAAAATCCGGAGGCAGAGGAACTCAGGCTGCGGATAGAAGAGAAGGACCTTCCGGAGCAGGTCGAAAAAGCAGCGATGGAGGAGCTGGACAGATTTACGAGAATGCATCCGGGGATCCCTGAAGTCGCAGTTATAAGGAATTATATTGAATGGATACTCTGTCTTCCCTGGATGGACAGCACAAAGGACAGACTCGATATTAACAGAGCGAAGATCGTTCTGGAGAAAGATCATTACGATCTGAAGGATGTGAAGGAAAGGGTTCTGGAGTTCCTCGCTGTCCGGAAGCTGAATCCCCGGGGGAAGGCTCCCATTCTATGCTTCGTAGGACCTCCCGGTGTGGGCAAAACATCCATGGGGAGAAGTATAGCGAGAGCCATCGATCGCAAATTCGTACGGCTTTCCCTTGGCGGCGTTCATGATGAAGCGGAGATCCGGGGCCATAGAAGGACCTATATAGGAGCAATGCCAGGCAAAATAATCCAGGGACTGAAGGAAGCAGGCAGCAACAATCCTGTTTTCATGCTGGATGAGGTGGATAAGATAGGCAGTGACTTCAGGGGTGATCCTACGTCCGCGCTCCTTGAAGTGCTCGACCCGGAGCAGAATTTCTCTTTCAGGGATAATTACATGAACGTTCCATTTGATCTAAGCGGTGTTCAGTTCATAACAACCGCAAACCGGACAGACACCATTCCTTCACCCCTGATGGACAGGATGGAGATCATTCGCATATCCGGTTATACATCTGCGGAGAAACTCGAGATAGCAAGAAGATACCTGGTGAAAAGACAGATGGAGAATGCAGGACTCACAGGAAGAATACTTCGTTTTCGAAGAAAAGGCCTGAGCAGGATAATATCTGACCACACACGTGAGGCAGGGGTCAGGGAGCTTGAACGCACCATCGGCAAGGTCTGCAGGAAAGTAGCGATGAAAGTGGCCGGTGGCAACGATGACCTTGTGATCGTCTCACCATCCAGACTTCCTGAATACCTCGGACCAAGGAAGTTTACCCATGAGAGGGTTTCTGATAAACCGAGGATCGGTGTTTCGACAGGTCTGGCATGGACACCTGCAGGGGGAGAGATACTGCTGATAGAGAGTACCATAATGAGCGGCAAAGGAGAACTCATTCTCACAGGGCAGCTTGGACAGGTTATGCAGGAATCGGTGAAGGCAGCCCTGTCCTGGATCAGGACAAACGCGGATGAATACGGGATAAAAACGGATTTCAAGAAGGTCGACATTCATCTGCATGTACCGTCGGGGGCAACCCCTAAAGATGGTCCTTCGGCGGGAGTAGCCATTCTTATATCCATCCTCTCGGCACTTACCGGAAAACCGGTATTGCCTGATATTGCCATTACCGGAGAAATAAGTCTCCAGGGAAGGGTGATGCCCGTTGGGGGCATCAAGGAAAAAACTCTTGGAGCTCTGGCTGCAGGGATTACAAGGGTATTCATTCCAAGACAGAACAGCAGGAGTATCGAGGAGATCCCTGAAGAAACCAGGGAAATGATGCAGTTTGAACTGATAGAAAAAGTTCAGGATGTTGTAGATAGCTTCATTCCAGGCTTGAAAGAGGTTGACTGATGATCAGAATCAATGCGGTTTTATTACTTGCCCTGTTTGTGACGCTTACCGGATGCAAGATCCGGCCGGACAGGATGATCACCGCCGATGGACAGGTTCTGTCCGGAAAGCTGGAATCGATTGATGGACGGCATCTGGTATTCAATAATGCTGAGACATTCGTTGAGTATGATGAAGGAAGAGTTTATTTCAGAGACGGGGAAGCCTCCATCAGAGGTTACATAACCTTTGATAGCGGAAAGATTACGATAAGAACTGTTTCGGGAGAGATAGAATTCCCTGTCAGGGAGATTCAGTCGATTATATGGAGCGATCCGGCGGATGAAACAACTCTGACTGTGGATGTCTCCGCGGTAGACGGATGGGTGAGCACCGGTCTTTGCATATCTCCTGACGAAAGGATCAGCATTCGCGCATCGGGAACCGTTTCCATGGAAACAGGAACATGTGGACCTTCCGGAATAGATTACTTCTCCACATCCACAGCTCTTGTACCAGGGGCAACGAATGGACAGCTTGTCATGGCTGTTGGTGAGTCCGGTCCGGTAGCTGCGGGCAGCACATGGGCGGGAGAGCCTCCCGGCACTGGAGAATTGCGGCTTGCCGTTAACATACCTAACAGGGAATCCACTTCAGAAGTCGGTGGAACCTAGGTGGTCACAGTATTGAAAACATCATGAATTCTGAACAATTCAGTGCTCTATCCTGCAGTTAAATAAAATCTGCATTCAGACCCATTTGACTTGAGTAACTTGTGAACTTAGAATATTATGAAGTTATGAAGTTCGCTTATTTGTAAAGACCACTGCGGGAGGTCAGGTTGAAATGAAAAGCTTCACTGTAACATTGTCTGTTCTTATTCTTCTTGCAGGTGCAGTATTTTCTGTATCTGCTGCAGAGAGAACCCATTGTGTAGGGTACGGAGATACATTATGGGATCTTTCAATATACTACTACGATACTCCCTTTCACTGGGAGGACATCCTGAATGCTAATCCGACCCTTGGAGGAGTCGAATACCTTCAACCGGGGTGTGAGCTGGTCATTCCCGATATAGCCGGTACTGAGTCCGGTACTCCGATCAATTCACAAGTATACGATACGAGCCTGGGCGGGACGTATACTACCTCCGGAACCAGCAGCAGGCCCCTTCTCAGCAGACTTCTCCTTGAAACAGCCGGTATGGTTACGAACGATCCACCGGATCCTGTGAGCTACATCGTTGCTTTGAATGTGGAAGATGAGGATACGTTTGTCAGAGCGATAGCCTACGCTGGAGACCTGGTGGCCATAGATATCGGTCAGGATCAAGGCGTTGAGAGAGAAATGGTCTACAAGATCTACAAGGTAGGTGAGGAAGTAAGGCATCCTCAGACAGGTATTTCACTTGGCAATGTAGTAAGAGTTGCCGGAGTTTGTCGGGTTATCGATACAGCCGCTTCGTCCAGTGTTGCATTGATCGAACACGCTTACCTCACTGTTGTCGCAGGCGACTATCTGGTTCCTTACACGCCTTCGGCTCCTGTACCGGTTTCGAGTTCGGCAGTCGTTGAGGATATCGATGCGTATATAATCGCATTCGGGGATGCCGACCTTGAAAGAGTATACTCGTACGATGTTATTTACATTGACAGAGGGACGGCTGATGGTCTTACGTCTGGCGATATTTTCAGTATATACAAATACGGTTATGAGGTCGAAAGCCCCTCCGGCTCCACGGTGGTGACTCCGGATATATCGGTTTCCGAACTGGTAATTCTTGATACCCTGCAGAACACTTCATCAGCCTTGATCTTCTCTGTTTCATCATCCGATCTTGTGCGTATCGGCG
>JAUWSL010000022.1 GCA_030610085.1 Candidatus Aegiribacteria sp. | reverse complement strand
GACGACGGTACAGGTTACGACTCAAGGATCATCGACAGACTTGGAGAACCCTTCACCAAGGGGCAGTCAAGTAAGGGAACCGGACTGGGGCTGGCCATAGCGGGAAGGATAATCTCCCTCCATAAAGGAAAACTCCTGTACGGTTCAAGCGATGAGCTTGGCGGTGCCGAAGCCGTACTGGAACTGGAGTCTGATCAGTAGCAGCATAAAGATCGGGCGGAAAGGATTTGTGTCTTTCCCGCCCGATCCGTTTAGTTGTACCCGCGTTCTACTTCTTCTTCAGCTTGGCATGCCAGTCGACGAGTATCGGGCTTGCTATGAATATCGAAGAGTAGGTTCCCACAATAATCCCTATCATGAGCGTGAGGGCGAAGTTTGCCAGTACTCCTCCTGAAATAAGGAAGAGTATGAAAGCGGCCATGAATGTTGTAAAAGATGTTACAACAGTTCTGCTGAGAACCTCGTTTATGGAGATATTAACAGTCTCCGCCAGGGTCTTGCCCTTCCTGAGCCTCCTGTCCTCGCGAATTCTGTCGAAGACGACTATGGTGTCGTTGATGGAATAACCCACTATCGTCAGAATCGCAGCGATGATGGTCAGTGATATATCAAGCCTTATCAACGCAAGGATACCTACGGTTATAATCGTGTCATGTGCCAGGGCTGCCACTGCCGCTACCCCCCACTTGAACTGGAACCGGTACCAGACGTAGAAAATTATGAATATCATGGCCATGAAGATGGCATTAAGAGCCTTTGACTTGAGCTCTTCCCCAACCCTCGGTCCGATCTGTTTGATAAAGGAAAGCCCTTCGGAATCAGCTTCCAGCTCCATAGGGACACATCCGTTATCCTGAAGAGCGCTGTAGACAACATCCTTGTCGATCTCCGAAGTCCGTACAACGAACGCAGCGGCTCCTTCACCCCTGTAGTCCATGAGTTTCTGGATCTGAACATCCGCAAGCCCGTCATTCTCCAGGAAAACTTTCAGTTCTTCGGTGCTGGTGACGGTGTTGCTGACTACGTTCGTCTCAAGACCACCAGTAAAGTCAATTGAAAGGTCAAGACCGCCGTTGATGAAAAACGCGCTCACTCCTATGAGAATCACTGCGGCGGAAATGATATATGTTTTTTTGCGCATTTCAACAAAAGAGAAATGCCTGTCTCCCAGAATGGACCACCTGCCGAAACTGAGATCCTTTCTTTTCTTACTCTTGAGCAGGAGTTCTATAAAGGCTCTTGAGAATACAAGGGAGCAGAACATGCTGGCCATAATACCAATTGAGAGGGTAACGGCGAATCCCTTTATTGGACCGGTTCCAAACTTGTACAGTACCAGGGCTGTTATCAGTGTGGTCAGGTTGGCATCGAGGATCGTAACGAAAGCTCTGGAATAGCCCGCTCGTACTGCTGCCCTTATTCCCTTGCCCGATCTTTTTTCTTCCCTGATCCTCTCGTATATGAGAACACTGGCATCAACTGCCATACCGATGGTCAGAATGATACCTGCTATACCCGGCAGTGTAAGGGTTGCGTTAAGGCCCTTTAACCCTATCTGTGCCAGAGGGCCGGGAAAACTCAGAACGCCCATAATAATCAGCAGATCAAAGACCAGAGCCATAATAGCTACGATACCACCGGTTCCGTAATAGATGATAATGAATGCAGCAACCAGGCCCATTGCGATTATTGCAGCTATCATACCACGGTTAATGGACTGCTGACCCAGACTCGGTCCAATGGTCTGTTCTTCAGCGATTTCAAGCTTCGCCGGCAGGGAACCGGCCTTCAGAACCAGCCTCAGGTCTCTTGCCTCTTCGGTCGAGAATCCTCCCGATAATCTGGTTCCCGATCCTGATATCCGCTCTCTTATCGTCGCGGCGGAGTATACGGTACCATCAAGAACTATAGCCACCCGCTTATCGACGTTGTTCCCCGTGATCTGTTCCCAGTTCCGGCTTCCGTCAGAATCAAACTCCAGAATGAGATAGGGGTTGTTTGAAAGTGATTGAGCGCTTCCCATGCGTATTCTGACATCGGTAAGATTCGCTCCGGTCAGAAGGTAATCCTCCATTACCTGATCAGCCTGGCGCTCCCAGCCACGGGTCATGTCCCGGGGAAGTATGTATAGAGCCCTGAGTGATCCCTCCGGGATCTCTTCCAGCCTTCCGAAAGTAAAACGGAGGTTGGCCGCGGCCATGATGGAGTCTACGTCGGGACGGTTAATGATGTCATTGAGCTGATCCATTTTCTCACCCGTATATACGATCCAGTCTCCGGGTGATATTCCCATCGTGCTTCTTGCTACTTCCTCAGGTGCCAGCTCAATGAAACTTGAAAGGCTTCCGGGGCGTTCCAGCTCAGGAAGTAATATTTCATCCGATAAACCCTCTTCTTCGTTTCCCTGCTGAGGAAGAGTAAAACCTTCCTGTGCATCGGGCTGAACTTCAGTATCGGAAGATCCTCCGAGAAGGCTGTCAAGCGATGCCGGTTCTTCAATTTCATTTCCTACTAAAAGGTTATCAACTTCCCGTAGAACCGGGGCGCTGGATACCGCAGGATGTTCGTCCGTAGGGTATGCTACGATCTTGAACTCCAGCAATGCCTGACGTTCTACAATCGATCTTGCTCTTTCGGGGTCACGCACTCCAGGCAGCTGTACTACTATCCTGTCACTGCCCTGCCGGGTGATGGAAGGCTCGGATACTCCGAACTCGTTTATCCTGTTCCGGATAACCTCCAGTGCCTGGTCGATGGCCTCTTCTTCGTCCAGGCCGGGAGTCGGTATTACCATGTAGGATAGATACATACCGCCCTGGAGGTCTAGCCCCAGCTTTATGGTTCCTTCACTGGACCTGTAAAGATCTCTGTAATCCTCAAGGAGGGTTTCGCCGCCCTGACTCTGCAGGCTGTCCAGCACCGCCCTGAGGTGAGGGTTATCAGTTTCAGGCTGAACGCTGGCCTCCGCCCTGTCCCTTTCACTTGCGGGTAATGTATACCATCGCAAAGTCGGCCAGACCATGAAGATAGACGCTAAAAGCAAAGATATTGAAGTCCAGTTACGCCATTTGGCGACCTTAGTCATATGTAATAACCTCCGAGGAACCTTCATCAGATGTCAGAAAATCTTGACATACCGAGAAAATGCGGCTGGTATCTTTACCTGCCGTGCTGTGATTTCAGTATTCCAGTTCAAATCCGGCAGAATATAACAATTCTGCGGGAACTGATGAATACCGACTGAAATAGAATGTGTCAACAAGTGAAATTTTGCGGATTGCTTATCCTTACATACCGGTATCGTTCAATTCGAACCGCAGAGGTTCTCCGTCCGGGGTATGACATACAAAGGACAGACCCCTGTTCGGCACAAGATATGTAACCACGTGATCGAAACCGCGGCTGCGAAGGGTCCTGGTCATGTAAAGGTTGGCCTGATGAACTGATACGGTGTTCAGCAGGTCCATCGACTTCACTATAGTATCCGCCGATGCCGAAGGAACATCTCTGAATCCCGAACCAAAGCATATTTCCGCAAAGTCATGCTCAATAAGCAGCAACGGGTCTGTTTCCGAAAAAGTCCCATCCTCATTTGCAACGATCTGCTGCCCGCCTGAAACTACAGAGAACAGTCCCGCCACCGCGGCGAGCGCAAGTAGTATCAGGCCTATCTCACTCCACTTCATTTTGTATTATTTTCCTCCGGTACAAAAATACTGGAAACATGTTTGACCAGAAAGAAGATTCTTTTCATCCTCTGCCATGTCAAGGCGAATATAAGGGAGTACTCATGATAAAAGTATTTATTACTGTTGCTGTTATTCTGGTGACAGGGGTTTCAGACGGAGATACCGCAGGGGGAACGTCCGCTCAGGGAGGCCTCAGCGGTTTCATCTTCCTGCCCGAAAGCCAGGTACTGCAGGAGGGTTATCTGCGTGTTCAGAGCCGCCTGAATTATATAAACCTGAAAAGCTCTTCCGAAAGTTATCTTGTTCTGCCGCTGAATGTAACCTGGGGATGGATGGACGGCTTTGAGATCGGGGGAGAAATTCCTTTCTACATTCATTCGGGGGAGGAAGAGAGACTGCTTGGAGACATTACCGCAGGATGCGCCTGGCTGTACGAAACCGCAAGAGGGGGTTCAGCGATTGTTCTACGGGGACAGATCAGGCTCCCGACAGGGCTGCCTGGGCGGGACCGTGGTTCCGAGTTTGTTCTCGGAGTTGCAACCAGCACGACCTTCCGCCTTTTCCGGCTTCAGGCATCCGCTGCGTACGTAATCAACGGTGGCAGCGATCCTTTTAAGGATCACATCAGCGATTATATGGATTTCTCAATAGGGGGCGCCAGTTACGTTACTGAAGATATTCAGATAGTCTGTGCCCTGGACGGGAACACATTGGGTGATTTTGGCCTCAGCGGTTCTGGAGTTCTTTACTTTTTCGACAGGATCTCTTTGTTTGGAGTCCTCAGAGCAGGATTGAGCGGCGGTGAAACGTACAGCATCTCGGCCGGAGCTGCGTGGGCTGTGCCGGGTTTCTAATTCTTTATCTGTTCGCGTAGGGTGAAATATCCCTCAGCTTCTCAATGATGGGTGGAAGAACCTCCAATATGTAGTCTATCTCCCCGCCGATTGTATATCTGCTCAGACTGAAGCGAATGGCCGTGTTGGCATCAACATCATCGATGCCCATGGCCGAGAGAACGTAACTGGAGGTTTGTTCCCCGGTGCTGCATGCGGAGCCGGAAGAAACGCAGACCCCTTTAATATCCAGAAGGGTCATAACCGCTTCGCTTTCTACCCCCCTGAACAAGACTGTTGCTGTATTCGGAAGCCTTTCGGCATCACCGCCTGCTACAACCGCTCCGGGGCATTTTTCAAGGATACCTTTTTCCAGCCTTTCAAGCAGCAGCCCGGTTCTACCGTTTTCCTCCAGAAGGTGCTTGACCGCCAGTTCAGCCGCTACCCCCAGTCCTACAATACCGGCAACGTTACTGGTGCCTGCCCGCATACCCTTTTCCTGGTGTCCTCCCAGCATGAAGGGGGGTATTTCTATCCCCTTTCTTACGAAAAGGGCGCCCACGCCTTTCGGACCATGAAACTTGTGGGCAGAAACACTCAGCATGTCAATGTCCATTGATCTCACATCCACAGGGATCTTGCTCACAGCCTGAACCGCGTCAGTGTGAAAAAGGGCTCCGGATGCATGTGCTTTGCGAGCCGCTTCTGCAACAGGCACTATGACGCCGGTTTCGTTGTTCGCCATCATTATGGAAACCAGACCGGTCTGTTCGCTGACACAGCTTTCAAGAGAATTCATATTTATGGTTCCATCGCTGTTAACTTCAGTGATTTTGACAGGATGTCCCCTGCTTTTAATGTATTCAGCTGTTTCAAGAATTGCAGGATGTTCAGTTCTCGATGTAACAAAGCCCGGTTTCAGAGGATTTATCGAGGTTGCTCCGATGATGGCAGTGTTATCGCTTTCGGTCCCCCCTGAGGTGAATACAATCTCCTCTGCATCGGCTCCGAGGAGGGCAGCAACCTTCTGCCTTGCCGCTTCAATATCCTCCTTGAGATCGCTTCCAAATGAATGGAAGCTGGAGGGATTGCCGAACCTTTCCGTAAGAAAGGGAAGCATAGCGTCCAATACCTCGGGAGCTATTCTGGTAGTGGCATTATTGTCAAGATATACTTTCAACGGATAATACCCACTTCAACTTTTTTCCCGGCCCGCTTGCGCAGTTCGCTTTCCAGCACTGCTGCGACAGCACTGTTATCACCCTCTGAAAGGCTAACATATACACGAACGGGGTGGACATGTTCAATATTGATTATTCCTTCTCCAACTGCTGCCGCAAGATTTTCGGGCATTTCGCCAAGGATACATTCAAGATGTTCCGCCGTGTTGTCCCTTCGGTGTCTGAAATCATCAATCGCTGTCGAAAGAGCTTCATGCCCCATTACGGAACAGTGATACTTCTCCTCCGGCATTCCACCGAGAAATTCTACTATCTGATCGTTACTGATACCGAGAGCCTCATCCAGTGTTCTTCCCTTTGCTATCTCGGTCAGGGCGGAGGCGGCGGCAATGGCACCCGCACAGCCGAAGGTCATGAATCTGATTTCCGCTATCTTATCTTCATCATCAACCTGGATATCAAGAGTCATGGCATCACCGCACTGTGGCGAACCAATCTCGGAATGACCGTCCGGGTTCATCAGCTGCCCGGAGTTCCTTGGATTCATGAAATGATCCATGAGTTTTTCCGAATAGTTCCACATTGACTTATTCCTAGATTATTCCTTCTATAAGATCTTCAAGTGTTCTTTCCTTCATATAGGTGTAGTACATGACCCGGAGCGACATCCACAGGGGCCTTGTTACACAGGTGTCCTGCAGGGGACAACTCTCCCGATTGAAGCCGATTTCAGGAGAACAGCTCGTGTCTCCGGACATACAGTTCGTCGGGAGGAAATCAGCCTCAAGAACACTGACTACATTGAAAAGGCTGATCTTTTCCGGAGGCATTCCAAGAACATACCCCCCGCCTGGACCCCTTTTCCCTTTAACCAGTCCGTTGCTTCTGAGCAGACCGAAAATCTGTTCAAGGTACCGTACCGAAACCTGCTCCCGCTCGGACAGCAGAGCAAGAGATACGGGCTGGTTTTCGCCCATTTTCATCATTGTCGCCATTCGTGCGAGAACCCGCAGCGCGTAACGGCTTCGTGTAGAGATTAGCATTATATATTTCCCCCTTATTCCTGTAGGAATATGAGTATATTCATATTTCAAGCTAAGTCAAGTAATGTGTTTTCGTCGAGGGAACTGTTTTGACAGTACGCTTCCAACGGCAACAGCTACCGTTCCGGCCATCACAAGGTAGAGGGCAAGTCTCAGGGCGGATGGAAGGGGGTCTCCGGTTTCTCCGCTGCCGGCAAAGAACACTTCAAGGTCAAGGATGAGCGAAACCGGGTGGTAGTTGCCTCTGCTGCTTATAACAAGGGCATAGCTGCCAAGCCCCGGAACTTCAATCTCAAACTGACCCGTTACACCTGACATGTACTCCAGCGTATCAACGGTACCGGCATTGGTTCTCCATCTCATATAGTCATCTATGTGAAGAAGTATAAGCTCAACTGAAGCTGAATCCGGAGTAATACAGACGTGTCCCTTGAGGCTGGCGCTGTCCGACAGGTGCTCCGGAAGTGCGAATCTTACGGCCCTGTACTGGGCTACAGGTACTTCCATTGTTTCCTGCCTCAGCAGAGTAAGATCTCCTGCATTCAGCAGATAAGCAGCAAGCAGAATCGTAACCATAAGGATCTTCATAGGATTTAGTATAGTACCGGTAGGTAAAAATGACACCTCCCAAAGCCGGACTGAGGGAATAACAGAAGAACAGCTGAAAAGAGGGTATGGATTTGTCACTGAGGGGAACCTATTATCTTGCTATCTCAGGCCTGACGAAAATTCTGGGACTCAGGGGCGCGGAATTCCTGGCTGGACTTCTTTCCACGGTCAGGTATCTTGGAAACAGGAGAATGGCCGGCGTCTATCTCGGGCACCTCTCAAGGATTTTCCCCCGTATGAGCAGAGCTCAGCTGAGAAGAGTACTCAAAGGATACTGGAGAGTGCATCAAAGAGCTCTTCTCGGTCTTTTTTACTCAAGCAGGTTCAGCAGTGATAATATAGACGGGTTAGTATGCTGGGAGAACATGGATATTCTGGAGGAAGCAGTTAGCGAGGGTAAAGGTGTCCTTCTGCTTGTACCTCACTTCGGTGACGAACGCACCCTTCATATTCTTCTGGCCATTTCAGGTTATGACATGCATGTGATATCCTCAAGGTATACAGATGCTCCGGAAATCCTGAGGAAGGCAAGGCTGAACGTGAGCCGGAAGTGGCATCATGTTGCCTTCCCTGATGAGCCCATCCGCTGGGCATACGATGCTGTAAAAAGGGGAGAAGTCATTCAGATATCCCCTACCGGATGGGGGGGTTCCAAAGGACACTGGGTGAAGAGTTTCGGGGTTCCGGTCCTTGCGTCATCAACGCCGGTAAGACTTGCGAGATCAACGGGGTGCAGGCTGCTGACAGCTTACAACAGGGTGCTGCCGGGTATGAAGTACCATATAGCTTTTCACAGGTTCGATCCGGAAAGCCTGGATCTGAATGGTACCGGACAGCTTTTCGAGAGGTTCGAAAGTATCGCAAAACAGTATCCCGAACAGTACAACTGGATGAACCTTGTAATTCGGCACCGGGAGACCAATACCATAGCCAGGCTGGGCTATATTCCGAGGGAGGAGTCAATCGTTGAGGCAGCAGCAGTTCACGCTGACTGGGACCCGGCGAATATCAAGGATCTTCAGACGGTATCAGCCTTATCACCCGCGATCCGGGATGAATAGAGTCTTGCCAGAGCGATCCCCTGGATTATCAGGTAGAGGCCTACAAGCAGTGGAATAAGACCCATACCGGCAACTATCAGCGGAAGTATTGATGAATTGGCAGATTTTTCTATGGCTTCTGCAGCTCTTGTAAGGTGCTGAGTGGCTTCGCTGAAGGCCTCTTCGGTGGAGAAAAGGTCTCCTGCCAGGGAATCAACTCCATCAGCAACTTCTTCAAGAACAGGCTCAAGGGGCTGCAGAGTGATGGTAAGATGTTCCATCTGGGATATCATCTCTCCCGAAGAATAGTAAGTATTGTTCAGGCTGGAAATCGCTTCGGAGAAGTAGTTGCTGCCTATCATCGAGGTTATGGTTGGTGGAAGGTTTTCAAGGCTTTCTCCAACGGTGAGAACCAGTCTTCTAATCTCCTCCATGGTCTGACTGATACTGTTTACCGAAACCCAGGTTTCGTGAACTATTTCCTTCATGCTTCTTATTGAACTGCTTACTTCACTGACAAGGGAGGATGATGTGCCGAAATCCTTCCCTATCAGCTCAACTGCCGCATTCGCGCTGTGCAGCCCTTCCGATATGGACACAAGGCTGCCCCTGACGGGACCCCAGGCTGTAAAAGCGATGATTACTATTGAAGCACCTGTCACTATGGCAATCACGCCGAGAATCCATGAGAGTCCGATGGATAAACTGTGAGATATCAGATTCTTCCTCTTCATTTTCCTTCCCCTGTCTTAGTATGTTCTGAAAAGTATGAAATAAAGTAGCAAAGTGACGGTGAAAAAACAAGACTGATAGATGAAGTGCGGTCAGGGCATTTTAGAAAGGCTGATACTGAAGATGATTGATAAGATTATTCTAGCGGCTCAAGAAGCCGGTTCAATCCTTCTCGCTGCCGCCCGCAGCGGAGTAGAAATATCAAGTAAAAGCAATCATGAACTGGTGACTACCGCCGACCTGCTCTCGGAGCAGTTCCTGAAAACACGTCTTCTGGAGATCGAACCGAAGGCAGGTTTTCTGGGTGAAGAAGGCTGGGAAGGAGAATTCCCGGCACCCCCTTTCTGGATTGTCGATCCGCTGGACGGCACGAACAACTACGCTCACGGGTATCCTGTCTGGGCTGTGAGCATTGCGTATTGGAACGGGAGTGATGTGGAGTACGGCTGCGTTCATGATCCGGGCAGGAACGAAACCTTTTCCGCGTCAAGGGGATCCGGAACCTGGTTTAACGGGCATCAGGTATTTTCTACCAGGGTGGAGAACCTGTCGGATTCCATTTTCGCCACCGGCTTCCCCTATCACAGGAGCGTAGATGACCCGGGCATGGACCTTGATGTCCTGAGGTTCTTTCTCGGAAGGGTTCAGGGAATACGCAGAGGCGGCTCCGCGGCACTTGATCTGGCATACGTGGCCTGCGGGAGGCTTGATGGCTTCTGGGAAGAACATCTCATGCCCTGGGACATGGCGGCTGGATTTCTTCTTGTTGAAGAATCCGGAGGTCTGGTATCAGCGTACGAAGGGGGGAAATGGACCCCGTTTTCGGCAGGAGTGCTGGCTTCGGGAAGTCCTGTTCACCGTAAAATGCTTCAGGGAATTACGAATAGAAAAAACAGGTGACACAGAGCGGTTCTCCGCGTCACATGTCGCATCTGCCTGCTGTGACCATCCTGTTAAAATCCCAGATTCAAACCGATGTAGTACATGCTGATCCCGTCCATTTCGCTGCCTGAACCTATGGGCTTCGTATACTTGTACTCTCCGAACACGCTGAGTGGAACCATCGGAGGTTCAAAGGAAACCCCCACAACTCCATGAATGCCGGGATGCACCTTGTCATAGGGGTCGATGCTCAGGCTGCCGCCTGTTTCTTCGTTTACAACCTGCAACAGGACGTCTGCGTCGCTGAAAATCATGTGAGCTCCGCCGCCCGCACCTACGTAGGGTTTAAGGGGCAGGGTTCCGATGGGTATCTTCATTTTCATGGTGGCTCCCAGACCGACATCATGGAAAGTAGCTGTGTAATCGCTCAGCAGTTGAGAAGTCAGGCTGTCTGGAGACCATCCCCATTCGTCTTCAAGGTACTGGAAAAGACCCAGACTGTCCCCTTCGTAGTTCTGGCCGTACTCATCCTCGATATAGGAGATAAGGTACTGCTGCATTGAAATATCAGTCTCGCTGGAGGTGTACGACCCGCTGATCTCAAGTTCCAGAAGACTCATGATGGGAAAGCTTAACTGACCTCCGAAAATGGCACTTGAAGCATCCTGGCCTGTTCTGGGGTCGTCTCCGCTGTAGTAGCCGAGTCTGCCTCCAATCCTCACCCCGGCTGTGGCAATACCGCATACAAGCACCAGTGTAAGAAATATCTTCATTTTATGGATCCTTTCGGTTTTTCTTTTAATATAGCGCAAGAATGGAAATAGTTCCTCCCGCTCAAAAAACGTACCTTGACTGTCGACAACTCTAGATGTTAAGTTATTATACTGTCTTGGTGTAACCTTTCATATTTTCACAAACTCAATGAAGGAGGCTTTAATATGAAAAGAACTTTCTTAATCCTTTTCCTGACCGCAGCAATGGTATTCGCTGCAGGACAGGGAAGCGTATCAAGCTGGCAGTCTTTCGGAGGCGCTGCAGGTGCAACCTCTGAGGTGACGGTCCTTGAATCTGACCAGAGCCATATGCTGGTGGAAATCTCCATCCCGGGCTTCTGGCTGTACGACAAACCGGCAGAGGGCAGAATATGGAACTGCGTTGAGCTGCCCGGATACTACCCACAGGGAAGAGTCGGTCTTCCTGACCTGCCTTCCGTAACCGAAATGTTCGCTCTTCCATTCGGAACCGGAGCGGTCGTAACGGTTGAAGAAATCAATTCAACTGTTTATGGAAACATGGAGATCCTTCCCAGACAGACCCCGGAGATCGACATGCTCCATGATCCGTACCCCTTTGTCATCAGCGACGAATTCTACCGTGGGAACGAAAGCTATCCCTCCGTATGGATACAGGTTGATAATGAAGGTGTCTGGTCGGGACTCAATGTTGCCAGGCTCGTGGTAAATCCCTTCAATTACAACGCTTCCACTGGAAACCTTGAAGCTGTCAGCAGTATCAGGCTGAGGGTTGATTTCGAGGGATCCCCCATGCAGCTTGCCGACCCGGTTAACCCCTCTATGGTTCCGGCAATGGAACGGAATGTTATCAACTGGGACGTCTTTGAGCCCTTTGCTAACCCTCTTAACGGTTCTCGTGATGATGGAGTCGAGTACATATTCGTATGTACCGAGAGTACTGTGAACTATGTTACGGAACTCATCGAGACCCATCATTATCTTGGACTTCATGTAAAGGTCGAGACTCTGACAGCCCCGGCAACAACATCTCAGATAAAAACTGCCATAACGGATAATTACGACTCAGATGCCACCCGATTCGTCTGCATAGTGGGCACGCATAACGATCTTCCTTCCTACAGCTGGTCGGGTTACATGGGAGATTACTGGTACGGTTGTATAGACGGTGATAATTACGCCGAGATGGCTGTTGGCCGGCTCACCGGTAACGAGGCTCAGATAGTCCACCAGGTGGATAAGATCATCGGTGGCTATATGGATTACGGCTTCGATGATTCCAATACAACAGGTATCATCCCGAGTGAGGCTATCCTCGCTGCCCACGGAGAACAATATCCGCTCAAGTATACCCTGTGCTGTAACCAGATAGCGGCGTACCCCTACAGCCTGATAGATATGACCTTCACCAAGGTATATCCGCCAGAAGGCGGTACCGCCCAGATGGTTTCAGACGCTATTAACGACGAGATAGGTACCGTTACCTACAGGGGCCACGGAGATGTGACCGTTTGGTCATGGTCTCCCGGATGGAGCGCCTCCAACATCAATGCCCTGACAAACACTTTCATGCCACATGTTTTCAACATCGCGTGTCTCTGCGGTGCTTACACATCTACAAGCACGTGCCTTGCGGAGTCATGGCAGTGGGCCGATAACGGAGCCAGCGGTAACCTTTCCGCCACCGATCCGTCTTACACAATTCCAAATCACGATTACATAAAGAACATATACATATATCTCTACGATGACGGCGTGTTCCGCATCGGTGAGGCGATAAACTCCTCGACTGTCGATATAATCAATGTGCATGGTTCAATCGGGATCGCCAACGCTAAGATGTACATCTGGTTCGGAGACCCCGCAATTGACACATGGACCTTCGATACGGCAACTGAACCGGGAATCCTTCAAATCACAGATCCCGCGAATGTAACTCCTGGAAATCAGGATATCGCAATAACTGTAACCGACGGTGGTTCTCCAGTTCAGGGTGTCAATGTTACCTTGACGGACGGTGTTGATATGAACGGTGGCATGACCTGTTACGAAGAAGGTCTAACCAACTCCTCCGGAGTAGCCACAATCAATATCACGGTGCCTCCAAGCGGTACTATGCATGTCGGAGCATTCCTGCATGATTACAGATACGACATCGATCAGTTCCCCATATACGGTGTCGGTGTCGGTGGACAGGAGGGAACCGTTCCTGTTCTTTCCCTTGGCTTGCCTTACCCTAACCCGATCCTCGAAAACGCATCCCTTGGTTTCAGCGTTCCTTTCAACGGAAACGTTGAGATCACGGTTTACGATGTGGCTGGTCGAATGGTAGAGACCATCCTTAGCGGAGCGGTTGAGTCGGGAAACCACAGCTTGCTGTGGACTCCCGGAGTTGAAATAACCAGTGGAGTCTATTTCATCAGGCTCAAGACTCCTGAGGGAACTCTTACCCGGCAGGCTATGGTTATAAGATAGCTGGCTGACATCCATAAATGTTGAGTAGGCGGGCTTTTAAAGCCCGCCTTTCTTTTTCCTCTTCTTGACCTTCCGGTACCGTAACAGTTAGTGTTCCTGCTGTGCCTGAGTTTGTATGAATCCTTTATCTGTTTTTTTTCAGGGAGATGATCAACCATGAAATTCATTCTACTCGCTCTTATAATTACCGTTTCCGCTCATGCCTCTGGACCTGGAAACGTTTCCAGCTGGCAGTCATTCGGCAGCTCTGAAGGTTCCGTTCCACAGGTAACCGTTCTGGAATCGGACGCTTACCATATGATCGTTGAAGTGACTATTCCGGGATTCGGTCTCTACGAATTTCCGGCCGGCGGCAGGGTCTGGGATCGGGTAGAGCTGCCGGAGTGCTATTCTCAGGGAGATGAGGGCCTTCCGGATCTTCCATCAGTTCCAGGTCTTTTCGCTCTTCCATACGGAACTGAAGCCGTTGTAACCGTGGAAGAGGTCAGATCCACTGTTTATGAGAACATTGATATCCTTCCAAGGCAGACCCCTGAGATCGACACCGATCACGATCCCTTCCCCTTCGTCATGAACGATGAATTCTATGGTGGAAGCACCAGTTTTCCATACGACTGGGCGTATATTGACGGGTACGGCGGCTGGTCCGGGCTTAACGCCGCAAGGCTTGTTGTGAACCCCCTGCGATTCAATCCCGGTACACGCACTCTCGAAGCAGCCTCAAGCATGATCATCAGAGTGGATTTCGAGGGCTTCCCCGGGCTTCTTTCCCTTCCCGTGAATCCGGCGATGGTTCCGGCGATGGAGCAGAACGTGATGAACTGGGGTGTTTTTGAGGGAACAGCGGATCCGGTGGATGGATCCCGAGATGACGGTGTGGAGTACATATTCCTATGCACCGAGGATAACGTTGAATTGGTCAGCGACCTTTTTGAAACTCACCATTACCTCGGCCTTCATGTCAGGGTGGAGACTCTGACAGCCCCCGCCACTACATCCGAGATAAAAGATGCCATACTTGCCAATTATACGGTGGGTGTCACTCGTTTCGTCTGTATAGTGGGAACCCATGACGATATGCCTTCTTACAATTACGGTTCTTTTGTGGGGGATTATTACTACGCACTTATTGATCCTGGAGACTACCCGGACCTGTCGGTCGGGCGTATCACTGGAGATTCACTCCAGATAATGCGCCAGGTTGAAAAAATCATCGATGGTTATTCGAAGTACGATTTTGGTAAAACTCCCGGGAGCATCCCCAGCGAGACTCTTCTGGCTGCACACCAGGAGGATTATCCCTATAAGTATACACAATGCTGCAACGAGTGTGCCGCTTATCCCTACAGCCTCTGCGATATTACTTTCACATTGGTCTACCCTCCTGAGGGCGGGACGAAGAGTGATGTTATTGACGCTATTAACGGAGGCATCGGGACTGTCGCGTACAGGGGGCACGGCAGCTGGTATTCGTGGCAATGGTCTCCCGGCTGGGTGGCGGGAGATTGCTACGGCCTTACTAATACTTTTATGCCTCCCGTGTTCAGCATCGCCTGCCTCAACGGTTTGTATCAGTACGCCACTACGTGCCTCAGCGAGGCATGGCAGTGGGCTGATAACGGTGCAAGCGGCAACCTTGGGGCAAACACAAGCTCCTACACTATTCCCAACCACGACTACATGAAGCGGACCTACATAGCCCTCTTCAATACAGGAACCTTCCGGGTGTGTGAAGCGATTATGGAATCCACCGTGTACGTTATCTCCCACCACGGCGGCCTGGGTATCACCAACGCCAAGATGTACATCTGGTTCGGGGACCCGGCTATGGAGATATGGACGTTCGACGAAGCGGGACAACCCGGACAGCTGGAGATCTCACATGAGGCGAATATTCTTCCGGGAGCCCAGAATGTGTTGATAACCGTAACCGATAACGGTACTCCCGTTGAGGGTGTCAACGTCACCCTTACAGACGGTGTCGATAACTACGGAGACGGGATGACCTTCTACGAAGAGGGCACTACGAATGCGTCAGGCCAGGCCACAATTGGCGTTACCGTTCCAACCAGTGGTACTGTTTTCATTGGAGCCTTCCTGCACGATTACATTTACGATATCGAATGGGTTGCAATTGGTCTCGGAATAGAGGGTACGTCAGGAGAAGGTCTTGTTCTTCATCTTGAGACCCCCATGCCGAATCCTGTCACGACCGGAGCATCCCTTGGATTCACCGTGCCATCCGGTGGCAACGTCCGGCTTAACATTTACGATGTTTCAGGCAGGATTGTTGAAACTGTTTTCAGCGGACATTTAGAGAAGGGAATTCACTCTGTTGAATGGAGTCCCGGCAGCAGTATTTCCAGCGGCATGTACTTTGTAAGGCTGGACACGGTAGAAGGATCCGTTACGACACGGGCCTTGTTCATCAGGTAACCTGCTGAGGGCTGAAAGTTGAGGAGATCGGGTTTCCATCCTGAAAGTTTGACTTACTGACCTGCATCCAGGAAAAGAGAGGGCTTGACTGATGCTGAAAACAGGGTTCGATAACGATACATATCTTGAGGAGCAATCCAGCGAGATCCTTGCAAGGGTAGAGAGCGCCAGAGGAAGGCTGTATCTGGAATTCGGCGGGAAGCTGATGTTCGACCATCATGCGGCAAGGGTTCTTCCCGGTTACGATCCGAACGTGAAAATAAGACTTCTCGAAAGTCTTCGTGACAGAGCCGAGATCATTCTATGCATATATGCCGGTGATATAGAGAAAAGAAAGATAAGAGGCGATTTCGGTATCACTTACGATGCTGATGCCCTAATGCTTATAGATGGTTTCAGGTCCAGGGGCATAAACCTGAGGGGGGTTGTAATAACAAGGTTCGAAGATCAACCCTCCGCTGTCTCCTTCGAGAACCGCCTGAAAAGGAGAGGTGTTGATGTGTTCAGGCACTATTACACCAAGGGCTACCCGACTGACGTTGACCTTATCGTAAGCGAGGAGGGATACGGAAGGAACGATTACATAGAGCCCTCAAAACCTCTCGTAGTTATTACCGGACCGGGCCCGGGCAGCGGGAAACTGGCTACCTGTCTCTCGCAGCTCTACCATGACTTCAGAAGGGGAGTGCATGCCGGATACGCGAAATTCGAGACCTTCCCTATATGGAACATTCCCATTAATCACCCCGTGAACGCTGCGTATGAAGCTGCGACTGCCGATCTCCGGGATGTTAATCTTGTGGATCCATTCCACCTTGAAGCATACGGAACTACAGCGATTAACTACAACAGAGACGTTGAAGCTTTCCCTCTCCTCAACAGGATACTTGGAAAGATAACGGGTGACAGATCTCCCTACGCTTCCCCCACGGATATGGGGGTGAACAGGGTGGGATTCGGGATAACCGATGACCATGTGATACGTAGAGCAGCCGAACAGGAGATCATCAGAAGGTACTTCCGATACAGCTGCGAATACGTCATGGGTCTTACCGAAAAGGAAACGGTTCAAAAGGTCGAGCTGCTCATGGATGACTACGGCCTGACTCCCGAGAACAGGCCGGTTGTAGAACCCGCCCGCAGGGGCCTGGTAGAGCGGAAACCGAACGATACTCTGGATAGATCGACAGCATCCGCTCTGATGCTTAAAAACGGGACTATTGTTACGGGAAAAAGCTCGGAACTGATGCATTCGTCAGCTGCGGTAGTACTGAACGCTATCAAGAAGCTTGCGGGAATCAGTAAGGACGTTCACCTTCTATCACCTGCAACCATCGAATCGATAAGAAGCCTGAAAAGATCTATCAATACATTTCCCCTTCTTCTTGACCTTGAAGAGGTTCTTGTTGCTCTCAGCGTGAACGCCGCCGCCTTCAAACCCGCATCGGATGGAATGACGAAGCTTACGGAGCTTAGAAACTGTGAAGCTCACCTTACCCATATACCATCATCTGGAGACGAAAGCGGCCTGAGGAATCTGGGTATCAATGTAACCTGTGACCCTCTTTTCGGTAGTAGAAGGCTCTTCAACGACTGACGGCAGGGGCTTGACCGCAAGGCTGAATTTACTGATGATTGCATTGTCGTTTGCTGCGAAACTACGCAGCCCGAAGTGACGCATGTCACCGGACCGGAAACGAACACCAGATAAGTTAAAGGTGCTCCTTCCGGACGGGTGATGAAAGCGTTTTACCCGATCGTGGAAGGAGTTTGTGGTTTGCGAGACTACGAAACCGTAATAATCTGGAGCGCCAGCATCCCCGAAGGTGATATCGAGAAGAAACACGATAGTGTTGTAGAAATCATCAAAGGCGATGAGGGCACATACAAAGGTTCCGACAAATGGAGCCGACGCATTCTTGCCTATCCCATCAAGAAACAGACCGAAGGAATTTACCATTTCATTAAATGGAACGGCAGTTCGGATACAATTGATATTATTGACAAGCATCTCAAGATCAATGAAGACTGCCTTAGATTTCTTACTCTTCGGAGTGACGGAGAGGAAAGCCTGTCCTCCTGGGAGGACACTATCGATGACGATGAGGGAGAAATAGAGGAAGAGGAAGAGATGGAGAGCGGGGATCAGTAATGGATCTGAGAATGCCCAGTATCAATAAGGTCATCATCTCGGGAAATCTGGTCCGGGACCCGGATACAAGGATCCTGGAGAACGGGACTCACCTTGCCAAGATGTCAATTGCGAACAACCAGCGCTACCGTGACAGGAACGGGGAATGGCAGGAAAAGACATGCTACGTGAATATCATAGCGTGGAGAAAAACTGCAGAACTGGTAAGTGAATTCTGCAGAAAGGGTTCCCCTGTGCTTGTTGAGGGGGAGCTTGTATTCAATTCCTGGGAAGACAGAGACGGTAGCAAAAGAAGCAGAATTGAAGTTAACGCAAGGAGAATACAGTTTCTCGAGAAAAGGGGACAGGATTCTTCCAACAGAGAGAGCTCCCCTGCGGAATCAGGTAAAACACCGGACAGTAACGAGTACGATTCCGGGTCAGATTCCATGGCACAGGACGACGATATCCCGTTCTGATAAGTATGGCTGTCTCAAGAGAAACGCCTGAACTGAATTACATCGTCCTTACCGGCCGGATGATAGAAAAAGGTGAACTTAAAACATCCAGTTACGGTATGTTCGTAATAAGGTTCAAGCTGGAAAACTCATCATCGTATTCCGTTGGGAGCTCGGAAGAGGGAAAGAAAACCTACGTTATCAGTGTTGAAGCGTGGGGAAATCTGGCTGAGACAATTGACCGCAGCATCACAAATGGTACGTTTGTATTGCTTGAGGGCAGCCTTGTAAGCAGATCTTACGAAGATAGATCGAAAGGATTACACTACAGAATGATCGTTAAGGCTACCGACGTAATGGCGTTGGGGTCTGGATCATAAGGACCATCAGGAGGAACAGATTTGGTCGCTAAGAAAAGAATGAAGAAAAAGAGCAGCAAGTTCGGACGCAAGAAAAAATGCCGATTCTGCGTTAACCCGCAGATGGAGATATCATACAAGAACGAAAGAATGCTACAGAGATACGTTTCAGACAGGGGCAAAATCGTAGCCAGGCGTGTTACAGGCAACTGCGCAAAACACCAGAGAAGGGTTGCTAATGCTATAAAGGTGGCACGGTTTCTTGCTCTCGTCCCCTACGTTAGAGAACATTACAGATAAACAGACGGCAGACCCGCACTATGCAAGAGAAGTCAGGAAGAACTGAAAACGGATTCTTCGGTATTATTGCCGTGGGGATCATCCTCGTTCTAATGGGAGTTCCCTTTGTCGGAATGACCGTAATGACGATGATGATGCTTGCCCCGGAAGCAAGATTCGGCCTTCCGTTAGCTCTGGCAACCCTTTTGGTCGTTTTTCTGGTATCAGACTTCACCGGTGCCCTTATCTCGGCAACTGGAGCCGGGTTCATGACTGCCTTCATAAAATCCGGACGAAGTTTTCGGTTTTCCGTCGCGACAGCTTCGGCAGCCACGGTTTTCGCTTCCCTTTTCGGAACTCTGCTTCTTCCGGAGCAGTCGCTGCTGTCCGGAGACAACGTTGAAACCCTGATGCAGCTATACAGTTCCGCGGGCATGAGTTCTCACAAGATTCTCTTTGTAATGGAAGTCCTGATGTATATTCTACCCTCCCTTCTGGCTCTCTGGGCAGCGGGAGGTGTGCTCGCATCCGGCGCAGCATTGAAGCTGATAAGCAGACGAAAAGGAGTTGAAATAGAACAGCCGGGGGATCTTCCCATGAAACTGGGTCTTGTCCCGGCCTGGATACTTATAGCGGCGCTGGCAGTAAATCTTGCTGGCAGCGGGCTTCCTCAGCGGGCAGCTGTGAATATTTCGATCTTCATGATCCTGCCCTACTCCGCTGTCGGAGTTGCTGTCTGCAGGAAGATACTGTACATGTATCCCCAGTGGCTCATGCTGGCAGTTCTTGCAGGAATAGTATTTCCACCGCTTGCAGTGGGTGTGTTAATGATTACCGGTATACTTGATACGTGGTTCGATTTCAGAGTACGTCTGAAGAGTATTTATGAAAGGAAAAATCAATAATGAAAGTACTTCTTATTAAAAGCGTTGAGGACCTTGGCCTTGGGGGTGACATAGTTGATGTAGCGGATGGTTACGCAAGAAATTACCTGTTCCCGAGAAATTTAGCAATAAAGGCAACCTCTGCCGCGATCAAATCCGTTGAACTCTACAGGTCCAGGGCCCTTGAGGAACAGGCCAGAATTTCCGATGAATCCCAGAAACTTGCTGACAGGCTGAAGGGTTTTGCTGTTGTGATCAATGCGGCTGCGGATGACACCGGTCATCTTTACGGACGTGTCAATGAAAGGCACATAGCCGAGATCATAAATGAGGCAGGCTTTGATATCGATATCGAACAGGTCCTTCTGAGCGAACATCTGAAAGCCCTGGGTGAGTATCCTGTTTCAGTTAAGATCTACGGTGATATGCGTACAGAGATAGTAGTAAGGATCCTCCCCGAAGAAGAGGAATAATCCCTTTGAAGATACTAGCAGTAGAAACATCCTGCGATGATACCGCTGTTGCTCTGCTTGATGGATGCAAAGCGATCGCGGAACGTGTTTACAGCCAGGAAGTACACTCGAAACATGGAGGGGTCGTACCTGAGCTGGCTTCCCGCAGTCATATGATGATACTCCCCGGGCTGGTGAGAGATGTTCTACTGGCAGGTGGAATGGATAACCTGGAGGGAATCGATGTTTTAGCGGCAACAGCCGGTCCGGGGCTTACAGGCTCTCTTCTGGTGGGGCTTGCCTGGGCAAAGGCTGCTGCCTGGGCCGCAGGGAAACGTTTCCTGGGTATAAATCACCTGGCTGCACATCTTTACATTCACTACGGTCTCGAACGTAGGGTTATCTTTCCAGCAGTTGCTCTTCTGGTTTCCGGAGGCCATACGAGTCTCTTCAGGATGAGCTCATGGCAGGAAATCCTCCTTCTTGGCTCAACAAGGGATGACGCCGCGGGAGAAGCTTTTGACAAAACCGCGAAACTTACCGGTCTTGGCTATCCCGGAGGCGCAGCTCTTGATATCGCGGCTGACAGCGGCGATCCCGAAAAGTATATCCTTCCATCTCCCATGGCTGATCCGTCACTTCCTGAATTCAGCTTCAGCGGGCTCAAGACTGCTGCTAAGCTGCTCTGGGAGAAAGGAGCGGACCGCAGTGACCTTGCGGCTTCTTTCAGAAAAACCGTGGTAGAACTGCTCGTATCAAAACTGATGTATCAGTGTGAAAAGCCGGGGACGAAAAGTGTTCTTGCTGCGGGTGGAGTTACAGCCAACAGTCTTCTACGGGAAGTTCTAAGGCAGAAATGCTCTCTCAGGAAACTGGACCTTTTCCTTCCCGATAAAGAGCATTCCACCGACAACGCCCTGATGGTAGGGCGGGCTGCTGCTGCTGTTCTAGAGCAGGATCCAGAATATT
>JAUWSL010000035.1 GCA_030610085.1 Candidatus Aegiribacteria sp. | reverse complement strand
CTATTGTATGTACAGGTAATGCGTAAGAGGGATCAGCACCTATAAGCCTGTCGGTGATGAACAGCTCCGGAACCTCCGCCAGTCTTTCAAGAGCGTCTTCAAAGACCATATTGAAAGTCTCTTCGTCAACAGGGATGTTATTGGGACTGGTCCAGTCAATACTGTCCTGGCTTGATTGCCTTTTAACGATCAAAGTATCCTTAGGGCTTCTACCGTTTGATTCGGTGGGAGTCCAGGTGGAAAGAGCTCCACAGGCGCTGACAACGGCCTCTCCCCGATTGACCGACTTTCGAATCATATCCGCCCGCGGGATATTTCTGTGTACATTAACCCTCGAATTAACTATATCCTCAATTCTCTTTTGAAGCGACATACGATACCTTTCATTAAGAGGGATTCTTTAATGCAATTTCATCAAGTTCTGTACAATACTAACTGGCAGACAAAATAGCCACTATTATCATCTTTGTTCTCTTTCATCGAAAGTCGAAACAGTTTATGTTCACCAGTGAAAGGGGCAAATTCTGAAGAAATTACTCAGACTCTCTCCCGAGAATGCATGGTGCCTCTACGACTGGGGCAATTCGGCTTTCGTTACAACCATTGTGGCGGCGGTTCTGCCTGTCTATTTCGTAGAAACCATATGCGCAGGCAATACGGTGAACTGGTCGTTTCTTGGAATACACGTTTCAAGCAATGCCACTTCACTCTGGGGATATGCCATGGCTGCTGCAGCATGCCTTGTAGCGCTGACTGCTCCCGTTCTCGGGGCCGTAGCCGATGCAGGCGGCAGAAGAAAACAGTTCCTCGGGGTTATGACGGGAACCGGTGTGCTGGCCGCGGCACTTCTCTCACTTACAGGACCGGGGGATATCTGGCCGGTGCTCGGGCTTCTTATCATCGGGCAGATAGGATTCGCGGGAGCCAACGTGTTTTACAACTCACTTCTTGTTTCAACAGTGGCACCCGACAGAAGGGAACTTATTTCATCCAGGGGCTTTGCCTTCGGATATATGGGAGGCGGTATTCTGCTGGCTTTGAACCTTCTGATGATACGGAAGCCTTCTTTATTCGGATTTACCGAAGCCTCGACCGCCCTGAAGTTCGTTTTCCTCTCGGTTGCAGTCTGGTGGACTCTTTTCTCCATCCCCCTCTTCGTACGTGTTCCCGAAGGTTTAAGCGGAGGCGAGAAGACCCTTGCCGGATCTTTCACAAAAGGATTTTCAACATTCATCTCAACATTCCGCCATTTAAGGGCCAGAAAAAATATCTTCAGATTCCTGCTCGCATTCCTGCTGTACAACAACGGTATACAGACGGTGATCATGATGGCCACAGTCTACGGCAAAGCCGAACTCGGTCTTGATTCGGGACATCTTATCGGCGCCCTTCTTATGACTCAGGCAATTGGAGTTCCCGCAAGCCTGCTATACGGCTGGATGGCGAAAAGATTCGGTTCGAAGAGAATGCTCTATGCAGGGATCGCAGGTTACATCGTCATAATCTTCTATGCATTCTGGATGAAAAAAGCCATCGATTTCTGGATACTCGCAGGCATGGTCGGTCTGTTCATGGGAGGGCTTCAGGCGGTAAGCCGGGGATTCTTCTCAAGAATGATACCTGAGGAAATGAATGCGGAGTATTTCGGTTTCTTTTCGATTTCACAGAGATTTACAAGTATATTCGGACCGCTGATGTTCGCACTTATTAACGATATTACCGGAAGTTCAAGATTGTCCATACTCTCACTGATGATACTTTTCGTTTTGGGAGGTCTGATTCTGAAATCAGTTCGGAGCCCGGAGAGCGCGGAATGATAGTTGTACTTATCCTGATCTTCCTGCTGATCCTGGAGGAGATACTTCACAGACTCAACAGAGGGTCATCGTTCATGAATGTTGATCTTGCGGGTGATTCTGTTGAGCAGGTTGAGCATGTCGGTGCAGGCAGGATCACAAGGCTGCTCGTCTGGATACGCATAGTACAGCTTTTTGTTTTCGGTCTTCTTTTCGCGATAATCGCCGCACTGTCGGGAACCAGGGTCATATGCACCTCCCCCGGTCAACTGGCCGGGCTGACACTTCTTATCCAGGTAGTAAGGATTCTGCACAGGAAAGTCATAAACCAATGGGCGGTTCTTGGTGTTACTGTGATCCTTCAGGTTCTTCTTCTGGTCATTCTCATGATTAGCGGTATAACCTCGGAACCCATTCAGGCAACAGTCCATGAAGCAAGCTGGATTGTGTCACTGATGTCATTCATCGTACTTTTTCTCCTTTCTGTCACGATGTCATTTACCGCGACCTTCTACCTGCGTCTCCTGTCGCGTGAAGGAAGCGGGTTCTACTATTTTCTGCCCTCGCTGACCTATTCCGAATACTGGATAGAAAGGCTTACAAGAATATCTGCCGTCAGCGCTCTTCTTTCCCTGATCATGGTCGTGTTCCTGATCATCAATAATGGATACCCGGTGGGAACCTCCATTCTTCAATTGGTGCTGGTACTTTTCCTTTTCACCGCAATGTTCCTCTCCCGGAGCAGGTTGAAACTCTTTCATCCGTCATCGGTATTTCTTGTGGCTGCAGCATGGTTTGTGAATATCGTATGGCTTCTTGCCGATCTTGCATCTAAAAGCAGCAACTGGATTGCATAAACTAAGCAAAACCCTGATAATCCAACTTCCTCTTAACCCCTGCGCCCCCCTTGAAGCCACAGGCAACGTCCCCCTCGCTGGAGCTTCACTGGCGGCTGCCGCATCCCTTCCTCCGGAAACTGTTATTGATCAGAACACGGCTGATACTGCAGGGGACCGCTCTCTTGTTGACATGATCGCCAGCAGATCGCCTGCGCTTGTGGCATTCACCCTTTACATGTGGAATGCTGAAAGAACCCTCTGGCTTGCAGACATGCTGAAAAGAGAACTGCCCGGGATAATCACGGTAGCCGGAGGCCCTTGCGTAACCAGGGATAATGAATGGCTGCGCTCATCTGACAGCTTCGATCTATTGGTCGCAGGCGAGGGTGAAGAGCTTGCGGATAGTATTCTGAATCCTGTCTCCGCCAGGAACATCATCAGGGACAGTGGAGGTTTTCTGGAGATCGGCGAAATGAGTTTTCCTCCCGGAACGTATCCGAACCCCTGGCTCACAGGTTACCTGGAGCCTTCCGGGGGAGCATCCGTACATGTTGAAACCATCAGGGGATGTGCCGGTGGATGTACGTACTGCTCCTACAGGAGAACCCATCCGTCACCAAGAGTACTGGATGCAGAAAGCACTGAACGACTCCTTATAAAACTCATCAATGCGGGAGCGGGAGAAATCGTTTTTCTGGATCCTACCTTCAACAGCCGTGGTGATCTTGTTAAGCTTCTTCAAAGTATGAGACCGCTCGAGGCGGATTTTTTCGCAGAGATGCGGGGCGATCTCATTTCACCTCATTCAGCATCCCTTATAGCACAGGCAGGTTTCAAAAACGTTGAGATAGGGCTTCAGTCCATGAACAGGGATACTCTGAAAAGAGCAGGCCGCCCGGAGGACCCCTGCAAGGTACTGGATGGGGCTATTAATCTGAAGAATGCGGGAGTATCACCTATTATTGATCTCATGCTCGACCTGCCGGGTGACAAACCTGAGGATGCTGTAAGAACAGCGCTCATGATCAGGGACAGGGAGCTCCATCAGCATGTACAGGTGTTTTACCTCTCCATTTTACCGGGGACTGCAATGAGACAGCAGTTCGGTGGCAGGCATATGCAACGTCCACCGTATTACAGGTTCTGCGATGAAAGCATGGGTGGTTTCGCCGAAGCAAGAGAGGAGATCGCGGATATCGTCGGATATGACCTGGATCTTGCGGGCAGGCCTCTTCTCTTTGATGGCTGGCAGGGTACGGAACTGATTGACCTTGACACAAACCCGGTTCTCAGCAGACCTATGCCATCGCAGCGGCATGGAACGATAAGGATAACATCGGAAGACCTCTGGATGCAAAAAAACCTGCTGCTTGAATTCGTTCGAACAAGACTGCAGGCAGATCCATACTGTGTTCTCGATGTTATTCTTTGCCCGGAGAAGGAGTTTCCACTGGATCTTGTGGATATGATAGAAAAGCTGGACAATCCTGTAGACTACTCCGGCAGAACGGCCAGAGCCCTCGGCCGTCAGGGTAACTTGAGGGTTTGTGTTCTGCTCTGCGGTACTGAAAATTTCCGCAGGAACTGGATAGTATCCGCTGCAGCCATCTGCACAGTAGTAATTGACGCAGATTATCCAGCGGAGCTCAGCAGAGGGCTATGGCGAGCAGGGATTTCCGTAAGACTTCCCGGTAGTGACTGGAATCTGACTGAACTGTCATTGCAGGTACCAGCGCTGCATCAGGTTCTATTCAGGGACAGATGCATGGAGGAAAGCTGGTGCAGAACTCTTGATATCTGACAGGGCTTGTTGACATGCAAAAGATGGGATTCTTCATGACTCCCTGCGATCCGGACAGCAACATCCTTAGAGCATTCATTGTAAACAAATCTATTGATCGTGTAGAGAGATTAGAAGCAAAAAAAACCGGTGGCATTGATTTGAATACCACCGGTTTTCCATTCAGTTTCAGCCGATCATATGTCGCTTTTCAGAGAGTCGTGTACAGGCTTCTTTCTATCGTAGGCTAAGGGAGCCCTTCCTTCCTCTATATGCAGGATCTCCCGGCCATCTTTGTGTCCAAGCTCGAAAGCCTTGAGGTTCATTTTGATGAACCGCTTTGGAACCCTCTCCTTTATGGCTCTGACCCAGTCTTCAAGAGCGAATAACCTTGTCAGTGAAGCCAGCATACCCACAGCGATTATATTCGCAGCCACGGGAGTTTTGAACTCCTCAATGCTTCTGGCAGTAAGGCTGTATTCGTATACTCTGCCCTCGGGAACCTGGTTCACATAGGTACTGTCCACAAGAATGAATCCGCCATCAATAACTGAGCCGGAGAATTTATCCGCGCTTTCCTGGTTCATCGCCAGAAGAATGTCAAGATTCCTGCAGTTCGGATACAGTATCTTCTTTTTCGAAATTATGATATCCGTTCTGCTTGCGCCTCCCCTTGCTTCCGGGCCGTAGCTCTGGGTCTGGCATACGTTGTAATCCGACTCAATAGCGGCTTCGGAGAATACTCTGCCTGCAAGTCCGAGTCCCTGGCCTCCCGCGCCTGACAGTCTTATCTCGTAGTATTTCTTCATTTTTTGGCCTCCGCTGCCTTCCTGGCTACTTCACAGAGCGCCTCGTACCTGTCGCCGTATGAGATGGATTCCCTGTCAACAAAAATGCCACGAACAATTTTATCCTCTGTCTGATCAGGCTTCATGGCCTTCAGCTGACTTATGTTTATCGTACTGTCCTTGAGAAGCTTCATCATCTCGACCGGGCCTCCCTGACGGTTCGCCCTGCCGAAATTAGTCGGGCACGGTGCGAGAGCTTCAACAACACTGAAACCCTTTTTCATGAACGCCTTCAGGATCATGTTGTCGAGTTCGGTTACATGGTATACCGTACCCCGGGCGACATAAGATGCACCTGCTCCCTCCATGAGTTTGCACACGTCAAAGCCCGGTTCGATCATTCCGTAAGGAGTGGTGGATGTTTTAGCTCCGGGAGGTGTGGTAGGAGAAAACTGACCTCCGGTCATTCCATAATTATTGTTATTAACGATAACTGCTGTTATGTCGATATTACGCCTGGCAGCGTGGATGATGTGATTACCGCCTATCGCAAGGGAATCACCGTCACCCATTACAGCCATTACGTTTAAATTCGGATTTGCCATTTTAACACCGGTCCCGAATGCGAGTCCACGGCCGTGAGTTGCATGAAGTGTATTGAAATCAACGTATACCGGCATTCTTGAAGTGCATCCTATCCCGGAGACCATTACGATATCGTCTTTCTCCCATCCCATGGCGTCGACAGCCCTGATTATGGAGCCCATAACTATACCTATGCCGCATCCGGGGCACCATACATGGGGAAACCGTTTCTTGGCTCTTAGATACTTATATTCGTAAGGAATTGTAGCAGCCATCAGATCACCTCCATAACGGCGTCAACGATCTCTTCAGGTGTGATCTCATACCCGTCTATCCGGTGAAGGGGAACCACTCTGACAGAATCTCTGGTCATTCTTTCAACTTCATGTATCAACTGTCCCTGATTCAGCTCAGGTACAAGTACAACATCCTTGGAATCCAGTGTTTCCTTTACCGTTCTGTCAGGAAATGGCCAGAGGGTCACAGGGCGGAAGATACCGACTGTTTTCCTCTTCTTCTTCAGAATCGCCTGTGCCGCAAGTGCTGAACGGTAAACGGAACCGTAGGCGAAGATAACTACTGAACTCTCTTCAATGTCATGCATCCGAACATCCTCAAGTTCATCAAGTCTTCTTGTGATCTTGTGCTTGAGTCTGTTCATCTTCGCGTTAACTTCGCTCTCTTTTCTTGTTGGAAAACCATGTTTATCATGCATGAGGCCTGTCACATGATATCTGTACCCGCTGCCGAAGCTGGCCATGGGCGACACGTTCGATGCAGATTCGTGGTAGTGCTCGTACCATTCAACTGGAACGTCGGGGACAGGCATGGGGACAACATGAACATCTTCCTTCCGGGGAAAAACTATTCTTTCCCGCATGTGGCCGATGATCTCATCAGGGAGAAGAATAACGGGAGTTCTGAAGGTCTCGGAGAGGTTGAAAGCCCTGATGGTCAGGTCGAAGCATTCCCTTACATCGCAGGGTGCGAGTGCTATCACGGGATGGTCTCCGTGTGGTCCCCACCTGGCCTGCATAACATCTCCCTGAGCGGCCTGCGTCGGCAAACCGGTGGAAGGCCCTCCCCGCATGACATTTACAAGTACAATTGGAACTTCCGTCATGCATGCATATCCCAATCCCTCCTGCATACGGCTGAATCCGGGACCACTTGTTGCTGTCATGGACTTTGAGCCTGCGAGCCTTCCTCCAATCAGAGCACTGACGCTTGCTATTTCATCCTCCATCTGGATCCACTTCTTATCAAGCAAAGGCATGTACTGCGCAAGCAGCTCCGCTATCTCCGTTGACGGAGTTATGGGATAACCGGCGAAAAATCCTATGTCGGCAGCAATTGCCCCGAGGGCAATAGCTTCATTTCCCTGTATAAGTCTGGTTTCACCCCAAGGCACAATCACCTGGAATCACCTTCTCCCTTTACGTTTGTTGCCGGTAAATGCTGCGATTTTTCCTGAGTACCATTTACCCTTCCCTTTTTGTCCTCGATACCGATAGCGAAATCAGGACATCTTCTGGCGCAGAGATAACATCTGACACACTTCTCCGGGTGGGCAACAACGGCCTTCTGATCCTTCATTTCCAGAACGCCGGTAGGGCAGAATTCAACACATATTGCACAGCCTTTGCACCAATCCGGAAAAACATGCACGAAGGAATCAGGTTCGGGGCGGAGTTTTCCTTTGGATGTTTTCTTCTTCCCCTCAACTTTGCCGCCGTTCTTCTTCCCGGAAGAGGCTTTCTCTGAAGGTGAGGATTTCTTAGCCATTGAACCTGTACCTCCCTAATCTATTGCACAGGTAGAGAACTGATTGAGTAGAGAGGCAGGACATAGATCCTGCCTCCTGCATAATGCAACATTTTCCTGCTCCAACTAATCCGTAAATGACTTCAGAACTTCAGGAAGATCGGGTTTCCCGATCTCCTGGAGGTCGTATCCCACTCTTACTACCGGTTTATTGATCTTGATTATCCGCGTAAGGTCAATAGGAGTTGCTATGATAACCGTATCACAATCCGAAGCGTTAATAGTCTGCTGAAGGTCCTTCATCTGGTTCTCGCCATAGCCCATAGCTGGAAGAATAACGACTTCCTCCCTGTCCGCGTAGTACCTGTCGTATGTATCGATAATGGTACCGACCGCAAAGGGTCTGGGATCAACGTAATCAGCGGCACCGAATTTCTCTGCTGCGACGAATCCGGCACCGTACTCCATATCACCATGGGTGAGTGTAGGCCCGTCTTCAACTACGAGAACTTTTGCTCCGGTGATGGCAGAGGGATTATCCACGGTCAGAGGGCTTGCGGCATCGATGATCAAAGCATCAGGGTTCACAGCCCTTACATTGGCTCTGACCTCGTCAACATCCTCCGGATAGGCACTGTCTATCTTGTTGATGACGACAACATCTGAAAGTCTGAGATTTGTCTGTCCCGGATAGTAGGATATTTCATGCCCCGGCCTGTGAGGATCGACCACCGTAATAGTCAGATCGGGTTTATAGAAGGATGTGTCGTTGTTCCCGCCATCCCATACTATGATATCAGCCTCTTTTTCCGCTTCTGAGAGTATTGCTCCGTAATCCACTCCCGCGTATATGATATTTCCATGTTTTATATGCGGCTCGTATTCCTCCATCTCTTCGATGGTGCAATTATGCTTCCTGAGGTCTTCGATATCGGCGAATCTCTGTACTTTCTGTGCGACGAGATCACCGTATGGCATCGGGTGTCTGATGGCCACAACCTTCTTGCCTGCGGCCTGCAGGATATCTATTACACGTCTTGTTGTCTGGCTTTTCCCGCATCCTGTCCTCACTGCGCACACAGCGATTAAAGGTTTTGAGCTCCTGATCATGGTTTTTTCTGCCCCGAGCATTGTAAAATCAACACCTGCAGCATTGACCCTTGAACAGAGTTCCATAACTGCATTGTCAGACAGATCACTGTATGACAGAACACATAGCTCAATATCCTTCTCGATGATTATCTTTTCAAGTTTGTCTTCAGCGAGAATGGGAATCCCATCGGGATAAAGTTCACCAGCAAGCTCTGCAGGGTATTTTCTGCCATCTATATCGGGTATCTGTGTTGCTGTAAACGCCAGGATATCGTAGTCCGGATTGTCCCGGTAGATAACGTTGAAATTGTGAAAATCTCGTCCAGCTGCGCCAAGTATCAAGGTTCTGATCTTGCTCATCTGTCGTCCTTTCCGCAAGAGGATGACTGCTTGCGGGAAAGCAACAGCGAACCGCAATTGCGGTTCGGCCTCTCCCATCTGCAAAAATTCCGGTCAATCAATCAATGACCGGATATATCCATATAAATCTCGCAACCCTGAACGCAATTGTCAACTCACTGGTATCAATGAATGTCATCTGTTCCCTGCCAGACACCTCCGCCGATAAGGGATTGAGCAATGTTCGTGAGATGATCTCCTATTCGCTCACAGTAGTTAATGAAATCAAGCAGAGTAAGCCGTTTCAATCCATCCTGCCCCTTTCTGGTAAGGCAGTCGGTGTAGCTTATTCGCGCGTCCTCATCGACTCTGTTAAGTCTTGACTCAAGAGCAAGAACCGCCTGGGAAGCTTCCCTTTCATGGGATTCAAGGGATATCCTTGTAGAGTGAAGCATTTTAGTTACAATCTCGGATGCAAGCACTGCCGCTTCAGTCAGTTCTCCATCCTCCATCTTTGCGTTTCCTGATATTCTGTTCCTGGCCTCAACGATATTGACGGCATGATCGGATATCCTTTCAAGGTCGTTGATAGTATGGATCAGAACAGGCAGTTTAAGTGACTGGCTTCGATCAAGATCGCGCTGAAAGAGTTTTGATGCATAAATCGTGAGATCCCGCTGCATGTAATCTACAATATCCTCCATGGACATTATCTTGCCCGATTTTGGATAACCTTTGAAAAAGCAGGATATGGCTCCATTGACTGTAGCTTCTGCGTAAACTGCCATTTTGACCATTTCACGTTCAAGGTTATCAATTGCGAGGGCAGGAGAATCCAGGAGATTATCATCAAGTATGAGTTCGATTTCGTCGCCCTTATCCTCTTTCCTGTCAGGAATAATGAACTGACACAGTCTAGCAAGAAATGGGACCAGTGGGAGAAAAAGAAGCGCGTTGAAAATATTGAACATACTATGGGCATTGGCCACCTGTCTCAGCTGATCCCCCGAAGTTGATCTGACAAAATTAAGTACAAAACCGCTGCTGTTAGATATGAGCAGACCCATGTAAATGGCACCGATAACGTTGAAAAGTGTATGCGCCATCGCCGCCTGTTTTGCAGTTCTACTGGCTCCGATAGCAGATAGCTGGGCGGTTATCGTTGTACCGATATTATCACCCAGGACAAGGTAGAAGGCTCCCTGCAGATCGATAAGGCCGGCTCCTGCAAGCGTCATGGTTAATCCAACTGTAGCGCTTGAACTCTGTATAATGGATGTAATAAGTGTTCCGGCAAGGATTGCAAGCAGAGGATTTGTGCTGAAAGTCATGAAGAAGTTCTGCACGGCCATACTGGTCTTGAGTGGGCCGAGAACATCCTTCATAAGCGTCATGCCGAGGAAGATAAGACCCAGACCAACTATAACCTTACCCCAGAACTGAATACGGCGAGTCCTGGCAAAGGCGTAGAACGCAAAACCGATCGCAACCATAGGCAGAGCGTAATGCGTTAATTTAAACGCTATCAGCTGTCCTGTGATGGTTGTACCGATATTAGCACCGATTATCACACCAACAGCCTGCCTGAGGACGATCAGACCGGAGTTTACGAAACTCACTGCAATGACTGAAGTGGCGCTGGAGCTCTGGATGACTGCTGTCATAAGGGCTCCGGCCATTAATCCAAGGATCCTGTTGCTGGTTATTTTTTTGAGTAAACTCCGCATCTTATTGCCGGCTACGGTCTGAAGGGATTCCGACATCATCTTCATACCAAGCAGGAAGATCGCCAGGCCGCCAAGGATCTGAAAGATAATATTCTGAAGATCAACTGCCAGCGCCGAGAAATGAACTCTCTCCATTGTGCCGTCGGGAAGGAATATCCGCGAATTAACTTTGTTATTGCTGGTGCTGCTGCCCAGTCTCACGGAGATAGCGGCATATCCATCATCATTCGTGCTTATCAGTACAGTTGAAAAGGCTCCCGACACTGTATCGCCCTCCAGTATCATAGGATTTTCGCCTTCAAAGGGATATGCAAGTGTGCCGCCATCGGAAGTTATCTCGAACTCCACAGCCACTCCTGCAACGGGTCTGTTAAAAGAGTCGGTAATCCTGATCCGCAGAGGCTGTTCAAGCAGATTTTCTATACGGCCATGCTGGGAATTACCGAATTCATGAACAGTGTAATCCTCCGCTGCAAGCGAGGAGAACAATGATAGAAGAATGATCAGAGCTATCCGCATATAAGCCTTTCAACTCCCGGGCATTTCGGTCACTGGCAAACCGTGTGCCTTACATTAATCGGACGAAGAGCATCCATAGTACGTTGTAATTGAATAGCAAAATAAACAGAACTCGGTGACGGTGTGAATATACTTAAATCCCTGAATGAAGTGAACAAGTCAATCGGAGGAATTATGACGAGCACGCACAGGACATTCATGAAAAACTGTTTCATCAGAACACCATGAGTTATTATACTGGTTATGAATACGTGTACAGCCATTCTTCGAAGTCTGAGGATGAGATCATGGACGAAGAATCTCTTCGTCTTTGCAGGGATTCTTTTTGCAAACCACTGGCACGAACCGGAAGCGGTAGGCATAACCGCTCTCGGGGCGCTGGGATTCTGCCTGTTGTCCAGTTCAGTATATCTGATAAATGACATAGCTGACCGGAAACGTGACATCAACCATCCTGAAAAGAAGGATCGGCCGATAGCATCAGGAGCTCTATCCATTTCGACGGCTGCTGTGACTGCAATTCTGCTCGCAGCGGGTGTGCTTGGCGGATCCTGGATCCTGGCACCTACTTACGCAATAGTTCTCTGTATCTATTTTACGATGCAGTTAGCTTATTCCTTGAAGTTGAAACATGTCGTTATTCTCGATGTTCTCATCATAGCCACGGGATTCGTTCTAAGAGCAACCGCAGGGGTAACACTGGCAATAGATGCCGGATATACAGATGTTTCCATATCTTACTGGCTTATAGTCTGCACCTTCTTTCTTGCTGTTTTCCTGGCCTTCGCAAAACGGCGCTCAGAGGTCATCTCCCTGGGCAAGGATGCGGCCGGCCACAGGGAGATCCTGGAGGAATACAGTATTCCACTTCTTGATGAAATGATGGGGATAGCTACAGCGGCAAGCATTATAGGTTACTCCATATACACCGTAAGCGAAAGAACTATGGAGCTGGTTTCCACCAGGCTCTGGCTTACCATTCCATTCGTGACTTATGGTGTCTTCAGATACCTTTACCTCATCCACATCAAGGGCCATGGCGGAAGCCCTGACAGACTCCTTCTTTCGGATAAACCTCTACTGATCAATATCCTGCTCTGGGTCGTAGGAGTAGCTCTTTCATTGACACTGTACCCTGGCACGGCATCCCTGCAACCGTGACCTTAACGGTGGAAGCCAGGGCGAAGATAAACCTGGGATTGAGGATCCTGGGTAATAGGCCGGATGGTTTCCATGACATACAAAGCGTTTTTCATGAGATATCATTGTGCGATTTACTCCGTATCTCCATAAAGCCTGGAAACGGTATTGTTTCGTTATCATGCTCAAAAGAAGATATTCCCACCGATTCCTCGAACCTTGCATGGAAAGCGGCTGATGCCTTCCTGAAAAGCACTGGAAAATTACTTGATGTGGATATTGAACTTGTAAAGAATATCCCTTCCTGTGCTGGCCTCGGAGGAGGCAGCAGCGATGCTGCGGCTGTCCTGAGGGGACTGAGTCAGCTTACCGGGATGAATGGCGTTGATCTCTGTAAAATTGCTGAAACCCTCGGAAGTGACGTGCCTTTCTTCATCAGAGGTGGGGCTGCCGTAATAGAGGGTCGGGGTGAACTGATATCGGAGATCCCTGTTATTCCTTTCCATGCGGTTCTTCTGTTCCCGGATCTGAAGGTACCGACTGCCTGGGCTTACAGCGCCTGGGATACAGACATGAGTACATCCTTGACAAACAATACTATGATTAGGCATTATTCAGCCTCGTCAGCAGTATGGCATGAGGGTAAGCCTTTCCCGCATAACCTGCGGAATGACTTCCTTCCACTGCTTGAGAAACACTTCCCTGTTATTGCGGAGCTGGCAGAGTTCATGACAGACACTCAATGTGAAAACTGGGGTATGTCAGGGTCAGGGCCTGCTTTTTACGCACTCTTCAGAAAGAAGAGCGGGGCGCAGAGTTTCTCAAAGACACTGCATGGGAATTTTACCCTGTGCAGATCAGCAGAAACTGCTGGGGCGTCGTCAAATGGTTAAGACGCAGGGTTTTGGTCCCTGTATTGGGGGTTCGAATCCTCCCGCCCCAGCCACTTTCCCGGACTATAGCCGGGAGGAAGAAAGGATATAGTAATGCCTGAGAAGAGTTCACTGAAAATCGCCGAACGTACGGAGTTCGGTTCCAGAATAGCAAGAAGACTGCGCCTCACGGGATCCGTACCGGCAGTTGTTTACGGCAGAGGCGGAGGAGAACTAATGATCCAGGTTGTAGAAAAAGACTTCATGGACACGATAGGTTTCTCCACCTCAACCGGAATAATCAACCTTAAAATGGGAAGAAAATCTCCGATTACTGCAATAGTAAAGGACATCCAGTGGGACATAATCACAGACAGGCCTGTACACATTGATTTCCTGAGGGTATCTACTGATCAGATAGTTTCCATCCCTGTTCATATACATCTTGAGAATATCCCCTATGGTGTTACTATGGGCGGAGTCCTCGAACATGCTCTTCATGAGATCCTCATAAAGGTAAGAGCAAAGGATATCCCGTCAGCCATAAACATCGATGTTGAAAGTCTGGACATTGGAGATTCCATTCACCTTTCCGAGATCACTCTGCCTGATGGCATGACCCTTGATATGGACAGCTCCCTTGTGGTCGCTTCCGTTGTGGCACCCAGTGTAGCGAAGGTCGAGGTCGAGGAAGAGGAGGAGGAAGAACTTCTTGAGGGTGAAGAAGCTCCTGCCGAAGGTGAAGAGGAAGACAAAGAAGATAAGAAAGAAGAATCTTCGGAGTCCGGAAAGGAATAATCCTTGTCAATTCCCCGTCTCGTTGCCTGCCTTGGTAATCCAGGGGAAAAGTACGGAATGACATGGCACAATGCCGGCTTCTGGGTAGCCGATATCCTGGCGCGGGAAGCCGGTGTTCGTTTCATCAACGCAGGCCTTTTCAATGCTGCAGTTATCCTCGATGGCACGGATCTTATCAAGCCGACCGTATATATGAACAGAAGCGGCAGTGCTGTGGCAGCTTTTCTTGACAATAGGGGTTACAATCCTGATGAACTGCTGGTAGTCTGTGATGACATAAATCTCGAACTCGGAAGACTTCGACTCAGGGACAACGGTTCTCACGGAGGCCATAACGGCTTGAAGAGTATCATCGATTCTCTGGGTACAGAACTGTTCCCCAGGCTGAGGCTGGGTATCGGACCTCCGCCGGACGGCAGTGAGGACCTCGCAGATTACGTTCTTGATACCGTACCGGAAAAGCTGGAGGAGGAGGCTTCGGTCATGGCGCACAATGCCGCAGATTGTATCCTTCTTTACTCAAATGAAGGACTGTCCTCCGCCCAGGAAAGATACAACAGAAAACTGTAGAAGGGGCTACTCCAGCTTTTGCTGCAATACATCATCACTCCCCCAAGAGAGTAATTCGCAGGGCAACTCCCTGATCCCCCACAACGGTATAAACACCAGAAGGTAATTTATTACCTGAGGAGCCGGTGCCATTCCAGAAGCCGCTGCCATCGGACATGGACACACCTGCAACCATCCTGCCGGTTATATCAAATACTCGGAGTTCCATGGAATCAGCACCATCAAGGAAAAACTGAACACCGGCACATGAGGGGTTATGTGAAGCCCTGAGCGATACTCCCGGTGGTTCGGTGTAAACCTCACCCTCTATACCCAGAGAATCATGATTGAACCAGCCGAAGGTGGGGAAGTAGTCTATTTGCGGTTCTGTCTCAACCTGCGTGTAAATAATGTAGAGATTGCCCGTTTCATCTACAACACCATCTATATACTTCAGATCTTCCGGATCTTCATCGCTGTAATCATAGGCAGTGTGCCAATCCACAAGCACATTCCCGTCACCGTCCATAAGCAGGTTGAAAATCTTATGCTCCCAATACCCATCTGTCCAGCAGAGGTAATACTCTTCAGTTCCGGGTAGAAGACGAAGAATGAAGGAAACGCTGACATTCATCTCGGGGGGGGAATCAGAAACTATTACCTTCTCGTCTACAAGTGTCGCACCGGTCATCTTATCGAGTTTCCAGAGGACATAGCTGTCTGCTACATCTTCTACAACCATCAGGTTACCATCTGAATCAAGGTTCAATTCAGGAAAGCGGCTGCAATTAATATCATCGACAGTGAAATCAGTTAGTGGGATTACGGTATTGCCTTCCAGATCGTACTGCAGGTATTCGTATGTATGATAGACTGGATCCATAACAACCAGATGAACTCGATTTCCATCCACGAGAAGAACTCCACCCTCATAAGCACCATCCACCTTCCACTCGTACTCGGTAATAAAACCCGATCCCGGTGCAGGTATCCATACGGCGTAGTACACATCACTTCCAACATTGTAAAGCACATGAAGCCTTCCCAGACTGTCCGGACAGGCTCTTATGTGGGGGTAGAGGGTGGAAGTGGTGAAAAAATATGTGGCAGGGGTTATCTCACTTCCATCCTCAAGGCTTCTGATGGTGTAGTAGATGGGACTGGACTCTCTCCAGAAGATAAAAAGACTGTCTCCCATTACTACTCTGGACAGATATACACTATTGATATCTCTAGAAATCATTGTTTCGGGATAGACGGTTGTACCGTCAAGCAGAAACATTTTGTAGGCTATCCTGTGCTGATCATTGAAGCCTGCCCACACCATATGAAACCTGCCCTGAGAATCTCTGTTGATAAATTGTATGCGTCTCTGGGTGTTCGCAGAATCTGTGACCAGAATCGGATTACTCCATCCAGGACCGGGTGTTACCCCGAGGCAGGTCAGAAGCAGAACGCAAAACCCGATCATTCAAGCACACCTGTTCTTCCGGCGTCATGCTGGAACTGAACCCAAGGTGCATAACCGGCTGAGCAAGTTCCAAATTCCCAGCAGTGGAGAAGGCCATCACTGGTACCGAACACAATTTCGATATTACCATCCCGATCAATATCAGCGATGCTAAAACCGCCAAAAGCTGCTACATCATCCGGAAGAGCTATTGGAAAGTCCAGATTGTCAAGAGCTTCTCCATCCGAATCGTACGCAAGCAGCGAGTAAACACCTGACAGTTTTGTACTGAAGAGAACATCAGCTTCTCCATCACCATCCAGATCACCGAGGGCTGTGGGGCTTATGGAGGAGTTGAGTTCTGAACCTAGGTATTCTCCTGTGGGCCAGTCTAGAATCATTTCTCCTTCATTATCCCACGCCAAGCATTCCACCTCGGAGGGGAGTACGAAGGTGTCAGCACCCTCGACAGCAGTCCAATCAGCAAAGACACCGCATCTCAGATTGCCGGCATCCACCGATCCACTATCACAAAGAAACTCCTGAGTAATACCATCGGGT
>JAUWSL010000049.1 GCA_030610085.1 Candidatus Aegiribacteria sp. | reverse complement strand
GGGATAACAGCGAATGCTACAACCGCACTTCTGAACAGGATAAACGGTAAAGCAGGATCATCCCAGATGATTGACGGAGCAGCTCGCTTCATGCCCGCTGCGATTACTCTTCTACGTTATATTGTACCACTGTTCTCCTCCAGAAAGCAAGACAAATGAAGTACTCCGTGTTCCCGGTGATTCTGCTTCTGCTGGCAGCCTGTGCCGGTCCTGCAACCGGTCCTGTAAAAGGAGTTCTTATTGTCTACGATCCTGTTATTGATCTGCAGAGCCTGGATGATCTGCTTGAGGAGATACAGCTTCAGGTAACAACAGTTGTTGCAGAAGATGTCTTTGATTTCTCCACCTGCTCATTAGAGGATTTCAGGGATGATCTCAAAACAAGGCGAACGATACTGTTCATCACCGAAAACAGTCTTCATATCCCCGATGAACTTCGGGAATCAGATGGTATCTATCGAGGTGAGAATATCTGGGCGGAAGACCAGACTGTCCTGGGAATCATCCTGCCTGGATTTACCGATGCTGATGCACTTTCGAGTCTGCTTGAACAGACTTACAACCGTCATCTGTCTGCCTATATTTACGGCAGTTTCGTAACAACTCAGATGAGCAGCCCCCAGAGGATAGACAGTCTTCTTGCACTCGGTTTCAGTATGGATATACCCAAATCGTATCACCTTGTAGAGTGGAATGATGAGGCTGGATTCATCCAGTATCAGCGGAACGTATCCGATACGTGCCTTCTGCTGCTCAGTATAAGGTGGATCGATGATTCTCTGGTACTTTCTCCGGATCAGGTGATACTATGGAGAGAGGCGATTGCAAGGAATTACTTCTTCGATTCGGCTGCCGATTCGGTTGACAGATCATCTGTTCAGGTGCAGCCCCTGGATCTGCGGGGTCTTCACGGCTGGAGACTTCTGGGTATGTGGAGAAACCCGGAGCACCTGAATGCAGGCGCATTTACAAGTTATGTTTTTAGAAGTAACGGTAGAAGATACCTGCTGGATATGGAGATCTTCCACGAGCATCGTGAGAAGGAACCGTATATTCGTGAAGGCTGGATTATTATGAATACATTCATACTGGGGGAATATAATGGCGGATAATGTATCCAAAAAGGATTTTGATAAAATTGAAAGTGATTGGGTCAGTAATCCTACTCCCATGCTGTGTGCAAGGCTTGCGGAAATTCTGCGTCAGATGGGCAGATTTGATGAATGCCGGGAAATTGCGGATATCGGTTTGAGAAGATGGAAGAACAACACTTCCATAGGTGTTGTTCTCGGAAAATGTTTCCGGGATTCAGGCCTTCTCGAGAAAGCTTTGGAGACTTTCACAACTGTAAATTCGGCACAGCCGCAGAACCTGGTTGCACTTCTCAATCTTGCTGAGATACATTTTCAGAAGGAAAACTGGAGCGAAGCTGTCAAATATTTCGAAGAGTATCTATTCGAACATCCCGGGGATGAGGAGGCAAGGGACAAACTTGAAGAAGCCAGATCCGGGAAGACTTCACCATCGCGGCGAGCAACAGATACTGAAGAAGGCGTACTCGAGCATGGCAGTGATGTTTTTCCAAAAACCGAGAGAATGAATAAAGTGCTTGAATCCCAGGGCATAAGTTTAGGATCAACTATAGAATCCGAAGAAACGGAATCAGACGATTCTGACCTGGAAGATGACGCAATTATCGTGGAAAACTCACCTGACAGCCTTCTTGGATTCTTCTCCGATGAAGAAAGCACTGACCTTGATCTGAAACCCTACGATAATGAGGATGAATGAAACCTTCCCGCAGGATCACTGTCATAAATGGTCCGAACCTTTCTCAACTCGGCAGCCGGGAGACTGAGCACTACGGAACCACTACACAGGATGAGCTCTCGGAAATGATCGAGAAAAAAGCTTCAATGCTTGGTTTTACGGCTGACTTCATTCAATCCGATCTTGAGGGCGAACTTGTAAGAGCGATTAACAGCGCTTCGGGCAGTTCATCCGGCATAGTTATAAATCCGGCAGCGTACTCTCACTATTCAATAGCTATTATGGATGCTATGGAGGCATTTGACGGTCCGGTTGTAGAAGTGCATATAAGCCGGGTGTTTTCAAGAGAATCCTTTAGAAACAACCTCGTGACAGCAAAGGCTGCGGATGCGTTCATAGCGGGTGCGGGAATCAGAGGCTATCTTCATGCTATGGATATCCTGTGCGAGTTAACCGAAAAAACGGAGGTATGATCAGTGCCCACCACTAGCGATTTCAGGCGCGGCATGGTTATTAATATAGATGGAGTGCTTTGTCAGATAGTAGAATTTCAGCATGTCAATCCCGGGAAAGGGGCTGCGTTCGTAAGATCGAAGATGAAGGAGATACTTTCGGGCAAGGTTCTCGACCGTACCTGGAGAGCCGGCGAGAAAATTACTGAAGTAAGAGTTGAGCACAGGATCTGGGAGCTGCTGTACATGACCGATTTTGAATATGTTGTCATGAACCCCGACACTTATGATCAGATACATCTTGATCTCGATCTTGTCGGTGATGCGTCAAAATACGTTATCGAGAACAGCAAAGTTAAGATCGCGTTTGTCGATGATAAACCGATTTTGGTCGAACCTCCGGATACTGTTAAGCTCGAAGTCGTTAAAACCGACCCCGGATTGAAAGGTGATACCGCAAGCGGTGGTTCGAAGCCTGCTGTCCTGGAGACCGGGCTCACGGTTCAGGTTCCGCTTTTCATTCAGGAAAAGGATGTTATAAAAATCGACACACGGAATGACAGCTATTTAGAGAGAGTATCATCCTGAAACACCGACGGATCGTACTCATCCCAACGTATAACGAATTAAAGAATATCCAACCTCTTTATGATAGTATACGTAGAACATGCGACTACGATCTGATGTTCATAGATGACAGTTCACCTGATGGTACAGCGCGGCGGATACAGGACCTCGTAGAAAAGGATCCCGGTGTTCAACTGTTGAAAAGGAAGACAAAGGAGGGCCTGGGACAGGCGTACAGAGAAGCTTTTAGGAAGGTACATGAATTGGGCAGGTGGGACAGGGTATTCATGATGGATGCTGACCTCTCGCATCAGCCTGTGCACCTCAAAGCGATCGACCGTGCTCTTGATAATCATGCTTTTGTAGTAGGCTCAAGGTACTTAAGAGGTGTCAGCGTGCTGAACTGGTCGATCATCCGACTCAATCTAAGTTACTCAGCGAACCGCTATATCAGATTACTGACCAGAATGCCTTTCAGCGACTGCACAAGCGGTTTCAGAGGTTTTCACTCCGACTTGATCCCGTTGCTTCTCTCTTCGGATATCAAATCCTCAGGGTATGCGTTTCTTGTAGAGACTCTTTACGATGTCTGGAAGTGCGGTACGGATATCGCTGAAGTGCATATAGTTTTCGTAGAAAGGAAAAGCGGGGATTCCAAGGTTTCGATGAAAGTTTTTATCGAATCCCTTTTCACTCCGCTCCGGTTGCGAATCAAATCCCTTTTCGGAAGACACTCCGGTCAGTAATTCTCCCAGAACCATGATACAAGACTGTCCTGCATTGCCCTTGCGGTCCATGTGTAACCGCTGGGCACTTCAAGCATTATAACCAGTATTACCCTTCTGCCGGACGAAGAAGTGAGCAGTCCTGCAATCGTTGATGTATCATTCAGAGTACCTGTTTTTCCGCGAAATGCACCTGGAGGCAGATCCGTCATTCTCGTGCTCAGAGTTCCATCGACGCCGTTGACGGGCAATGTGGCAAGGTATTCCACTCCCCATTCCGTTGAACCGATCCCTTCGGATAGTATTTCAGCAAGATGGATAGGCGTCAGACTGTTGAATCTGGAAAGGCCAGAGCCGTCTGCAAGCTGAAATTCTGTCAGCGAAGGAACCAGATCCCTCAGCAGCTGACCTGCCACATCACACCCCGCTCCTGTTGAGGCGGGATCGGATCCTGTTTCAAGACTTGCTGTTCTCAGAACCATCTCCGCTATCATATTCCTGCTCCACTTGTTCATTGAAGCCAGAAGAACGAACATGGGATCTGAAAACATTACCGATGTCTGAACCAGTGATCCTGAATCCGGCATTTCTCCCTGCAATACCTGAAGGATATTCAGACCGGTGGCTTCCAGCTCCACTTCAAGCATTCCGGCAAATTCGGCTGGAGGACCTGCAAAGGGCTTGTAGAGAACAAGATGAGTATCTGGAGGTATAACACCTTCAACTATCAGTATCGGTCTGTTCTCGTCCCAGCCTTCTACATGGGTTCGAATAGATTCCCTGCTTCCTGTGACAAGATCGTTCACTATCTCCAGATGAGGCAGCGGAGGGTAGTAGAAAACCCTGATCGTATCACCTTCAGTGGAGATTATCAGCTGCAGGATATTGTCTCCTACGGAAAGACCCTCAATTGGTGGACAGTAAGTCCTGCTCCAGTCGGAAGTATCCCATCCGAGGATGTGTGATTCACTTGCAAATTTAGCCGTGTCCCAGATAAGGTCCCAGGATGAGCCTGGATCAACTGAAGCCGCTGTCTCGAGGGCTACTATCCTGATGTGCTCTGCGCTCAGGAGGGGTGCGCCTGCTCCGGCTATGAAAAGTCTGCTGCCGACAGTATCGGCCATTACTCTGGTTTCATAAACGTACGAAGGCCCAAGTTCCTTTAAAGCTACAAGTGTAGTCAGAAGCTTTATTGTGGATGCGGGTCTGAAATAGGAATCACCGTTAACGTTGTAAAGTATTTCTCCTGTGTCCGCATCGGCAGCATAAATGCCTGCTCTCCAGGATGACGGTATTGAAGGCATGTTCAATGATATTGACAGAACAAGCAGCATGTGAAGCAGTAGACTCAATTGGGCCTCCATCGATTTGACTTGATACTTGAAGGAACTGAATTTAGATTACTTGAATATAACTTACCCGTAAGCGAAAAAACTAATTCTAACTGGAGGTTCCCATGTTTCGTCAGATCACTGTCTTAACGATTCTAATTATTCTCACCGGATGTGGTGCACAGCCGGACAACAATACATCCGAGCAAATCGATCATTCAGCCGCTCTGGCCGGAGAGTACGATGACTGCATTGTTCTTACAATAGGCGACAGAAATTTTACTGGCAGTCAGCTCACTCCCGTTCTTGAACTGTTAGATGGCGATTCTCTGATGGTTTATACGAAGGTAGATGCGCTCATAAACAGAATGCTGATTCTACAGGATGCTCACAATAGAGGGTATGATCTGACCCGCGAAATGGGGCTTTACTATTACGAGAGACAGAGAGAAAAGCTTCAGAATGACTGGTTGGTCTTGATCCTTGATCAGAAGGTGACATTGTCTCCGGATACCGTTGAGGCATACTATTCACAGATGGGTACGATGCTCATATACAGAGCTATCTCTGTAAAGGAGAAAGCCCTTTGCGACAGCCTGAGGCTGCTTGTTCATAACGGTGAGAACATGGGCGATCTTGCAGAGGAGTATTCGATTATGCCCCGTGAAGCAACCAACAGAGGAGTTGTGGGGCCGGTTGATTTGATGGAAACAATGGCATGGGACTACATGCTTCTTAAGGATCTTGAGACCGGAGAGTTATCCCCATCGGATTCAACCCTGGCCGGTTGGAGATTTCTAAGAATTGACAGCACTTATCAGGGCTCCGTACCTCCTATGGAAGAGATCGGAGATGTGATAGGGAACAGAATTCTCGGAAAACTGAAGATGGCGTACAAGGAGGAACTCTTTGACAGCCTTAGAACTGTCAACAATTTCCAGATGATAGATGGTATTCCCGAACTGATTGCCGATCATTTTCCGGAGAACAGCCAGGATTATGAACCTTTCTCGCGCGAGCAGGAGGATATGGTAGCATATACCTTCACAGGAGGCAGAAGGACTCTCTATTCTCTCGTTGAGAATATCAGGAACCTTCCCTCCATGGGCTCCAATGCGCCCGATGATCCACAATGGATAAGAGAGTACAGCGAGCTTCTTGGTCTTTACGATATCATGGCGATGGAAGCGATGAAACTAGGTTTGGATACGTTACCTGAAACCGTTTCATATATGGATCAGCGTTTTGGTAATCAAGTGCTTGATTCATATTATGCTCAGGTTATAGATCCGAGGCTGGTCCCCTCCGAAGAGAAGCTGATTGAGATCTACGAAACTGAACAGGCTTTGCTTATGATCCCGGAAGAGAGAGTATTCAAGACAATAGCTGCTGCCGGAGAAGAACAGCTGGACCTGCTTGAGGAGGTCATGGCATCCGGTGGAGATCCCTTTATGATGACCGAGGAACTGACAAACACACAGGGTATCCTTGCTCCGGGAGAGTCTATTATTACAGTACCCATGTCCGCAGGCGATATTCCACCACCTTGGAGCGAGATGCTTTTCAGCATTGAGTTGCACGAGTCTATCACCTGTTCCATTTCAGTTGAACAGGTTCTTCTGTTCGAATTGACAGAGATCATACCGGAGCACAAAGCAACCTTTGGAGAATCAAAGGACCAGTTGATTGAAATATTCCGGTTGAATGAAGAGGAGGAAGTTATAACCGGACTTGTAGACAGTCTCCATTCTGTATATCATATCGATATTGACAGGGAGTATATCGACAATTTTGTCTATTCCGATTCATCTGTGGTAAATCAGCCCTGAATGATTTGAAAATCTGTGCAAAGCGGGTTTTACATATACATTATTTGTTTCTGGAGGTGTATCAATGATCTGTAGATGCTGCGGACATGATAACGATGTACGAGACCGTGGTAGGTGCAGGAATTGTGGTTTTGAGCTTTCAACTCAGAACGAGTCTCTGCAGACCAATCGCAGTGCCCTGCAGAGCAAACTTGAAACACCCGTCCATTTCCAGGAGAGAACCGAATTCAGAACCCCTGCAGGAAAAGGAAGCGGTCCGGCTATAGGTATTCTTCTGGCACTTGCAGGGCTTGCCACCGCATTTGTTATCACTAGCATTTTTGACAGGTCCGAGTACATTCCGGAGCTTCCGGAGAGAGAACGCTTTGATGAAGCTGTTTTGGAAACCCCTGTAGATCCCATTGCCTCTTTTATTGCCTCTGATATTGTATACGTTATGAACGACAGTGCTTCAAGAGCTCTGCCAAGAGCAAACGTTGACATGACAGCGATACCGGAAGGTTCTACCGTGTCATTTCTTGGAAGCTGGTCTGTTCCTCTGAGGCCTGCTGCTACTTTCATTGTTCAGAAAATCAGTCAGCGTGAATTCAACTCTCTGGAGATCGACAGGCTTTGTGTCTGGACAGACAGCGCTCAGGCCGACTTCATTTCAGCACCGCTAATAAGGATCGAGCAGTCGAGTGCGGATACAATACCAGGATCCGTTCTCCTGAAGCTGTACTTCACCCCGGAGATGATGAGGGGTCGTATAGAAGAATTCAGTATACAGTACGACGTTCCTGTTACTACACCTGAATTCTCCGACAGCGATCTGAACAACCTGATCACTACGGTATCCCAGAGGCTGGAGAGAAACGATTATGAAGGGCGCAGGATTCAGATCGCTGCCCTGTTTGATTACAATGCATACGATCTTGGTGATGCTGTTGACATAATGAGAAGGATTGTTCCCATAACCATAGACAGCCTCGGTTATGAAGGATTCTCCGTAAGCGTTTTCACGCTGACTAACTGACTCTGTTTTCTTCAATTCAGCGGATCTGCATTCGCGAGATTCACGGAAAGGTTTCTGAATGACCAACAGACAGAAACTTGAAGTATTCTCCGAAATACTGCGATACAGGACCGTATCCCGTCAGCCCGGAGAAGTCTTCGATATGGAGCCTTTCGTTCAAATCGCTGATTATCTGAGGGAAGCCTTCCCGCAGGTGCACAGACATTTCAAAAGAGAGACCGTTGGCGGCGGCAGCCTTCTCTTCACGCTTCAGGGTGCGGATCGATCACTGAAACCCTTCATGCTTTCCGCTCATCTGGATGTCGTTCCCGCCCAGGATGGTGAAATGTGGCCTGAACCTCCTTTCTCCGGCAATATCAGTGGTGGAAGGATATGGGGAAGGGGAAGCATCGATTACAAGGCTGGTGTCTCCGCCATGCTTCAGGCCTGCGAGGATATCCTTGATAGGGGATTCGTCCCGGAAAGGACAGTTATTCTTGCATTCGGGCATGATGAGGAAGTGGGCGGGGATGACGGCGCTGCTGAAATGGTCAAAATCCTCGCGGACAGAGGTGTATCACTGACCTCGGTGCTTGATGAAGGCGGATACATCTACAGTTATCCCTGGATGGACAGGGATGTAGCTGTTATCGGTCTCGCGGAGAAGGGATACCTCACACTCAGGCTGGCAGCGCGGGGAGTTCAGCGGCACGCTTCCGTTCCGGAACTCAATACTGCAGCCGGCAGACTTTGCAGGTGTCTTGCCGAACTTGAAAAGAACCAGTTCACAGCGAAGCTCTGCGGTCCCGTGGAGATGATGCTTGATGCAACATCGGGCATGCTCAGGGAATCCGTCATGCTCAATGAACCTGCAGCGGCTCCCGTTGAAGAAATGATGCGTATCATTGAGAAATGGCCCTCGGGAAACGCTATCGTAAGGACTACGACAGCCATTACCATGATCCGGGGCAGCAGCAAAGAGAACATCATCCCGGCCGAACCCTACGCGCTTGTGAATTTCAGGGCAATTCCCGGAGATCATTCCCTTGAGATTCTGAACCATGTGCGCAGCATAGCGGAACCGCTTGGAGTAGATGTAACGTGCGAGGATACGAATCAAATCCATGAACCCTCCGGGATAGCTTCAATGGATACTGCGGAATACAGAGCTATACAGAGAGCGGTCCAGGAGATTCTGCCGGGTATCCCGGTTGTTCCGGGTATTTTCCCCGCAGCCACCGATTCAAGACATTACGGCGGAATAGCTGATAACGTGTACAGATTTGAGCCTGTTCACCTCGGGGAAGACGGCCTCGGAGCACTTCATTCCGAAGGAGAATCCATTGCGATCGAGGATTATCTCAATGCTGTCAGTTTCTATACTGCTTATATAAGGAGCGTTAGTACAGTATGAATGGATCCGGGGATAACGAAGTTCTCAGAAGAACCACACGGATTACGCTGGCGGGATTTATACTGAACATATTCCTGTCCGGCTTCAAGCTTGCGGGAGGAATCCTCAGCAGCAGTAATGCACTGATTGCCGATGGTGTGCACAGCCTGTCTGACTGTATCACGGATGTAGCCATATTAATTGGAGCTAAATTCTGGACAAGACCATCCGATGCGAATCATCCACATGGTCATTTCAGAATTGAGACCATTATATCAGGGTTCATCGGGGTTTTCATAATACTTACAAGCCTTTACATAGCGTGGAAATCCTTTGGTGTCATAATGAATCCTGCTGAGAAACCGCCTGGATGGCTCGCATTCGCTGTAGCAGTGATAGCCATTCTTGCCAAGGGAATTCTTTCCAGATGGACATTAAGAACCAGCAGAGAGCTTAAATCTCCAGCTCTCGCCGCAAACGCGATGCATCAGTGGTCCGACGCACTCAGCTCGATCCCGGTAGCAATAGTGGTGCTCGCTGCAAGGATCGATCGTTCGCTTATAGTGCTGGATGGCATTGGAGGAGTGATTGTATCCATTTTCATTTTCAAACTGGGAATCGATATTATTCGACCAGTTCTGTTGCAGCTGTCGGACACTGCTGCTCCTCCTGAGATAATAGGTGAACTGAGACGGATCGCATTATCAGTGGACGGCGTAAGGGATGTTCACAATCTCAGAACAAGATATCAGGGGGATGGTATTCAGGCTGATATGCATATTGTGGTTGACGGAGGCATGCCTCTTGCGGAGGCCTTTTCGATACTTAAAGAGGTTGAGCGGAACCTTTATATGATCGGGCCCGGTGTTGTTGACGTTATGTTGAGACTCGAACCGGATTAATTCCGGTTAAACAGAAATGAGGCTTTTTAACCCTTGCGTCCCATTCAAAGAACAATATAATTATCAATGCTTTTGCATTTCTGAAAGGGAGGGGTGGTAATGGGTTTTAGAATTGTAAGCAGCGCTTTTAAGGACAAAGATTATATTCCCCCCTGGTATTCCAGATCCGAAGGTGATGCATCTCCTCCTATCGGCTGGACAAAACCTCCAAATAAAACTGTCACCCTGGCTCTGATAGTTACATGCGCAGATGCCGATACCGATGATGTTTACTGCCATTGGGTAATGTACAACATACCGCCAAAGGCTAACACGATCTACGGAAAACAACCACGCAACAACGTTTCGCATGATGGAACTCTGCAGGGGGTCAACAGTTTCGGCGGAGTCGGCTGGGGTGGTCCTGAAAGCAACACACCCGAGCAGGAACTTCTCTTCAAACTCTACGCTCTGGATTCCAAGCTCGATCTTCCAGGCGGAGCTTCTCATTACGATGTCGAGGATGCCATGAAGGATCATATCCTGGAAGAGACCGAGCTTACCGGAAAGTTTGAGTCACGCTGAAACCTGAAGAACTAAGAAGCGGATTTGCAGCGTCCTGGAGCATCTCCGCTGATACCGTATTTCTGAATCATGGCTCCTTCGGTGCCTGTCCCGCTGAAGTCAGCGATTTCCGCAGATCTCTCCTCGATGAATTCGACAAGCAGCCTGTTGATTTCCTGCTCAGGAAGTACATGCCTGCCGTGCCGGGTATACTGGAGAAGCTGGAGACCTTTACCGGAGCATCCCCCGGTTCTTTAGTACTTGTTACCAACGCGACTACAGGGGTAAATACTGTCCTTTCAAACCTTCGGCTTGAATCCGGAGACGAACTCATCACAACTGGCCAGGAGTATTTCTCATCAAGGAACGCACTCCATTTCTACGCGCAGGGGAATGGTGCGAAGGTAGTTGAGGTGCCGATCGATATTCCCGTATCCGGTCCGGATCAGGTTGTTGATTCGATCATGTCACTGGTTACCGACAGAACGGTTCTGGTGCTTATCGATCATATCTCAAGTCCTACAGGCATGATATTTCCCATCGAGGAACTGATTCAGAAACTGGACAAACTTGGAATAGATGTGCTTGTTGACGGGGCGCACGGCCCCGGCATGCTTCCGCTGAATCTGGAAGAGCTGGGCGCAGCCTATTACACAGGCAACTGCCACAAGTGGATGTGTACTCCGGGAACCGCTGCGATACTCTACGTAAGACCTGACAGACAGAGCGGGTTCCGCCCGGTGGTAATGAGCCATTTCGCCTCTGACTTCGACTCCGGCATGTCCGAATTTCAGGCTGAGTTCTTCTGGAGCGGTACGATTGACCCAACTCCCAGAATGACCATACCCTTCGCCATCGATTATCTGGAGAAGCTGCATCCGGGAGGCTGGACAGGCATAATCAAGGAGAACCATGAGAAGGCGGTCAGGGCCAGTGAACTGATCTCAAGCAAGCTCGGGCTGCAGCTGGCATGCCCGGTCAGCATGCTCGGTTCAATGGGCGCTGTGGTACTTCCTTACAGGGCTCCAGCAAAATTACCACCTCCGGAAGATATCGACCCGCTTCAGATCTGGCTTTACAGAGAAAAGCAGATCGAGATCCTGGTAACCTATACGGCCATTCCTCCAGGAAGATTCCTGAGGTTCTCAGCCCAGCTTTACAATGGTGATGCCGAGTACGAATACCTCGCCGAAGCTCTGAAGGATGTACCTGAAAACATCTTGTTACCCTGATACCTGAATCAATTCAACTATCTCATCCGCGATCTTCTCTGGGCTGCGCTCCGCTGTATAAACAGTAATCGTCGCCAGTTCGTAATTCGAGCGATGCTCAAGGAGGGTTCGATTGATATTCCTCTCTTTGCCTCCCCAGCCGGTCCGTTTATCGAGAAACGCGAGGGAAGCGTCCTTATCTGCGTAAGGCAGAAGCAGAATTACGTTCCTGTATGGAGCAAGCGCGCGTTTGACACGCTCGAGCTGGTCGTCATGCTCGTGCACAGAGCTTCCACCCCCCATGTCGATGATGTATCCCCGGTAATCGGCAAGGATCTGTTCCACTGAATAGGGATCAAAGGCCTTCCAATAACACCAGAGGCTTGCTGCTCCGTCCTTCTCATACAGACTCTGTGCAAGATCGGCATCGTAACCCAGTTCGCAGTAGTAACCGATACGTACTTCATCCATCGAGATCAGAGGCTTTCCAAGCCTATCGGAGAGGCAACGGGCCACCACGGTCTTCCCGACAGCAACCGGACCTATCAGGATGATATCGTCAATGAGCTCTTGCATCTGATGCCCAACTCCTTCTGCTACTTAATCACCACGAAGCGCTGTGTCGCTGTGAAGTCTCCCGAGGTCATTCTGCAGAAATAAATCCCGGCTGGAAATTCACCGATCTGAATATTGTGATAACCTGGTGAAGATCCCTCCAGATAGATGATCTCAACCAGCCTCCCTGACAGATCAATCACCGACAGTTTTACATCTGCAATTTCCTGCTGGCTGAACCTGATGATCGGTGAGCCAGACAATGGGTTGGGTGCGAAAGGAAGAAGAGCAAGAACTTGATGCCCGGTCTCACATTCGATACCCAGTGTTTCCCAGGAGATCTGGACATCAAGGAGAGATGGAACATTAGCGAGGTTGGAAGTGTGCATCAGTACCCTGTACTGAACGTAACTGTCTCCATCGGAGAGGACAGTATCCAGCAGGCACGGTTCAGTAAGTGTATCAGACCAGACTCCCATTGAATTGTAATCATCTGAAGCCCTGACCTGAAAAGAGACAGACGTTTCAGAAGGTGTCTCTGAAGACCATGCGAGCGCACCCCAATCAGGATCTGACTGAGTATCCAGGATACTGGATTCCAGGCTTCCATCGATTTCAAATATGTTCAGGTCCCACCATTTTATCTCGGCAACCCAGTATTCAGAAGCAAGAACATCGATGTTGCCATCACCATCCATGTCAGCACAGTGTACGGAACTGGGGCTGTTAAGTGAATCGGAAATCATATTAGCAGACCATTGTGTTCCAAGGCCATCCAGATTCTCCCACCAGGTAACG
>JAUWSL010000031.1 GCA_030610085.1 Candidatus Aegiribacteria sp. | reverse complement strand
TGGAAGTGTTAATGAGACCAAAATCATGCCAGAGATAATCAGCATGTAAGTAGAGGTTATCATCATCATTGTCCCTCAGAGACCAGGACACGGCTCCATCAAGGGCAGTATTCTGACTGAACCAGAGCTTTGCGCTGATTCCGGTTGGTTCTCCCAGTATGATGCCAAGCTCAAAGGTCCCGGGACCTGTTGACGAAAAGAGAATCGAAGTTATCAGGAAAAAAACCATATCAGGCTCCTTTTCTTTAATTCCGTTTACTCAGTATTTTCAAATTTCCAATTCTTCTTCATACCGAATTTACACTTATTATGATATTTCAGCAATATCGACACTGGACAACTGTCAATCGTTAATTAAGAATATGTGGTTATATTCGATTTTATCTTAAACAGCTGTTCATCGTGAAAGCTGCATTACGAACTGAAAGGACACAAAATGGAAGAACTTCACAAAATTCTGGAAGGTATAGTTGAGATCAGCGGAATAGATGTTGCGGTCTGTGTAGGCAGAGACGGGTTTGTTATTGATGCCGCATCAACCGAATCAGCTGATACCGAAGCCATTGGAGCGATGGTTTCCACCGGTATGGGCGCCGCTGAAAGTTTAGGCCGTGAGCTGGGTCTTGAGGAAATGGACCAGGCGATGATGGAGTACAAGGGTGGTATAATTATGATGACCGCACTTGGCACGGATGCTCTTCTCGTAGTTGTAGCAGCAAAGGATGCAAACCTTGGAGGAATCCGTCTTCAGGTGAGAAGAAGCGCACCCAGAATAGTCGAAGCACTTTAGTTATCCGATTTCCCGGAAGAGGGTATACAGTAATATGTATTTGCCAAAACGTGAAGATACCGATGACATTAAGAAACTTCTTTCCTCACTTGTATCGCGTTCCAAGGCAATTACCGCTCTGCTGATAAGCAGGGAGGGTATCTGTATCAGTAAAGCCGGTAACGTAGAAACATTGAATTCTACGGCCCTTGCAGCGCTTGTCGCGGGAATGTTCGCTGCTACCAGAGAGGTAGCGAACATTGTCGGTGAAGAGCAGTTCTCGATTCTGCTGCAGCAGGGTGAGAAGCGCCATATTCACATTTCTCTTATTGGCCAGAGGAATATGATGATAGTGGTTTTTGAGGATTACAGAAAAATCGGACGTGTCCGGCATGAAGCCCGGACAATAGGTCCGGATCTTGTCAGGATACTTGAAGGTAGAGAAAAATCCCAGAAGGATGATGCCGAGGATATTTCTGTGCCTGAGTTCAGGGAATTTGCCTTGAATCTTATAGATAGAATATTCGTAGTTGGTAAAGAGGAAGATGCCTCATCTTGATCCGACTGAAAAACAGATAGTCTTCAAGATAGTGTACTTCGGCCCTGGAATGAGCGGTAAGACAACTAATCTGCGCTACATTCATAAGGTCTTGACTAACAAGTACAAAGGCGAAATGCTGGTTCTGGATACCGAAAAGGAGAGGACCCTGTTTTTTGATTTTTTTCCGGTCTCGCTTGGAACGATTCAGGGTTATTCCCTTAAATTCCATCTGTACACCATTCCCGGACAGATATTCTACGAAGCCAGTCGAAAGATCCTACTGGTAGGGGCTGAAGGTGTTGTATTCGTAGCTGACTCCTCAGCTGACAGACTGAGAGACAATACTGAAATGTTCATGGCGATGAATGAGAATCTGAGGAGCCAGGGGATTGATCCATCGTCCTTTCCAGTTGTACTGCAATATAATAAACGTGATTGTAATCCGAGGCTCTCAATTGGAGAGATAGAAAGAGAACTTGGATTGGAAAATATTCCGGTTACCGAATCTATTGCCATCGAGGGCAAGGGAGTGATGAAGACACTGCAGGTTATCAGTAAGGAGATCATAAGTCGATTTCAGATAAGCTGATGTGGAAAGGATTGAGTATCTTCTATGGCCATTCACGGTACGCTGAACGATATTGGTTTTGTTTCTCTGCTCCAGTTTCCCAATTCCAGCAGGAAGACAGGTCTGCTCACGGTACAGACCATTGATGGCAAGGCTGAGTTCTACTACAGGAATGGTGAACTCGTTCATGCAAAGTGCGGTGATAAGACGGGCAGTGAAGTTCTTGTTGAGATAGTGGACTGGACTCAGGGCCAGTTCACTTTCGAGTCCGGTCTGGAGGCGGACGAAATAACCATTGAGGATGACCTTCACCATATACTCATGTGGGCGCTCAAAGAAAGAGACGAGAGACAGAGGGACGAGCAGGAGAAAACCGACGGCCCGGTAGAACTCGATGTTGAGCTTTCGAAAAGGCTGGATGAACTGCTGAAATCAGCATTAGGTATCGAGTATATCTGTATTATTTCCTCTTTTGGACATCTTATAGCTGGATCAACGCATCAGAGCGCTTTCCAGAAGGACTTTGAACCATTATTGAGATCTATCACCTGCTTTATAACCGAATACCCCGGCAAGGTAACTGGAAAAGCATTCATAGAAACTGACGATATCTCAATCGCTATCTCAGGGCTTGATGAGAAGCGGACCGTAGTTATTTCTACCGGCCCCGATGTACAACTCGGAAGACTGGCCATGCATCTAGGCAGAATAACCCGGGAATTGAGTGAAGTGCAGGAGATGTAAAGGACATGAAAGACAGAGAAGACCTACAGAACGTTGATAGCCTCGATGAATTGCATTTTGAGGAATTCCTTGAGATATGCTCCGATACCGGGCTTCTTGAGGAGGAAGTCGCAAGGAAGATCATCAATTTCGCCAGGGCGATAGGTGGGGTTGGTGCCGTTCCAAGACTTACGAGCGAGCGGCTGGACAATTCGGGCGATTTCACAGCAGCCCTGGTCAGTATCTATCCTAACGATATGACCTTCAATAACTACGTAACCACTGAAGAGAATTACTACGCCACCGAGATAGCCAGGACCATTGCCCTTATCCCAAGGGTATGGAAGAGTATCACCCCGATCATGCTCTATGCCCAGACAGGTCAGGGCAAAACTCACCTTCTTGCGTCCATTGCCAGGTCAACCCACAAGAGAACCCTTATACTTAACACCGTTGATCTGAACATCGAATATCAGCAGTGCCTCAAGGCGGGAATTGATAGAGAACTGAGAGACTGGATCACATCCTACGATCTGCTGATGCTTGATGATATTCAGTTTTCTCAGGGTGATCTCCAGTTCCAGAAATTTCTCATATCCGTAATTAACCGCATGCCCAGGGGTAAACACGGAATAATCACCTCTTCGGATGTTCATCCTACTAAGCTGCTGAATTTCGATTCCTCGTTCTATTCCAGATTGACCTCAGGACTTGTTATCAGACTTGAGATGGTCAATTTAGAAGGCAGAAAGGAAATCCTGCGGAACCTTTTTAACCAGACCGGTATCAGACCGGATGACGAAATTCTTGAATTCGTTGCTGCCCGTGTGAAAATGAACGTGAGGCAGCTGAAGGCAGCAGGGCGTATGGTCCTTGCCCAGATGCTTGGACCCGCGCACGATGTGACCATCGATTCTATCACGGATCTCCTCAGCTTCATGCATATACACACCAGGGATGAACTGCGTCCGAAGGCTTCAGAATTAAATGTTGAAAAAGAGGAAAAGACTGAAGCCACCGTTGACCCATCACCGTATATCGTAGTTGATATAGACGAGGAAAAAAGGATTCAAAAACCAGTCATGGAGAGGGAAACACTATCTGATCCTGCTGTAACTGTCGGTCTGGTCAGCGATGATCATATTTTCAAGGAAGAAACTCTCGCACCTTCCCGTACCGGCGGGCCTTCAGATACTGCCAGATACAGAGATATGGTAGAGTCAGCCCAGACGGTTGATCACCAGATCGAAGCGCTGAAACAGGCAATTGCCGATAGAATTGAACAGCTTGAGAAAAAGAACGCCAGTTCGAGAGAGATAGATAAACTAAGATCTGCGTTAACATATCTGGACGAAGGTAAGCTCGAACTGGCAATGATCGCACTGAAGCCCGATTGAGATGACTTTAATTGAAGTATCAACCCTGGACGGATTATGGCAGAACAGTTAGATCGTTTTCATTGTGTGTCGTATCTCCTGTGTGCCCTCACACATGCATCTGAAAAAATTCTGGGAAAGTACAGCCGCTCGATAAGCATTCTGGCCGGCAGGAGATTCAGCCGGGAAGATATCGAAGCTCCAGAAGAGACGGATGACCCGGAGAAAGCTGTTGAAATCCTCAGAAAAGCGTTTAATGAACGGGGAATTGTCTGGGATTTTGCACCCTTCAAAGGTGAACGTGAGAATCTTATAGAGAAACGGGACGGCGCGGAGGTTATGAGGCTTGTTTTTCGAACATGCATGGTCAGAAGCGCCCTTTTCCGCAACGCACACGAACAGAAGGAATCCATGTGTTATATGTCTCATGGAGTATTCACTGGAGCCATGGAGAAGGTTATGCCGGGCAGGAAAGTAAATCTTGAGGTTCTCCACGCGGGTCCAAATGCCTGTCTGAAGGAAATGATTCTGGTGGATGTATGATAAAATCCAGAATTTCAACCGAGTGGCTTTCAGGATGTTCAGGATGTCATATCGCTATGGTGGATCTTCATGAAAAACTCATGAATCTGATCGATGATGTGGAATTCGTACGTATTCCTCTGTTCAAGGATGAGAAGGGATATCCGGAAGCTGATGTGGGATTAGTTGAGGGGGCCGTTGGAAGCGAACATGACAGAAAGGCTCTCCTCCGAATGAGGGAGTCCTGCAGAAAGCTGGTGGCATTCGGTACATGCGCGGTATATGGTGGTCCTTCCGGCATTGGATGCCTCTACGGGAAAGATACGATTCTTAACAAGATATACATGGATACTGTCACCGCGTCCGCTGATGGAAAGTTGCCCGAAGGGGCTCCAGAACTTGAGCAGAGCGTTATTCCTTTGAATGAAGTCGTAGATATAGATTTCTACATTCCAGGCTGCCCTCCTCATCCATATTTCATTGCAATTGCCATAAAGACTATTTTAGGAGATTCAGTGCCTGCCATATCAATTAAAACCGTCTGTTCCGAATGCAGCAGACGAATGGAAAAGCGTGAAGGTGTACAGCTTAAGCGGGGAGTAAGCACCGCTTCTGAAGAGGATGTGTGCTTTCTGAGCCAGGGAGTCATCTGTCTTGGGTCAGTAACACTTGACCGATGCAGAGCGCAGTGTCCGTGCAAAGGAATCGTATGCACCGGATGCGCCGGTCCCAGTATTGATATTATTGCCGAACCACATCTGGACATTCGGACTATGATCGCCAGAAGAATGAATATGCTCACAGGAATAGACAGAAGAGAGATAATAGACTATATGCAGAAGGAAGCGAGAACATTCTACTCCTACGCACTCTCTTCACCTGTGATATACAGGAAACCTTCAGTTGAGATAAAGGAATGGGCGGGAAGCTGAACCACTTTTAGAACGAAGTAAGAATAAGGGGCAGAACCATAAAAGCAAAGATCAATATCGATCCGGTGACACGAATAGAGGGTCGTGCCAGGATCGTGCTGGATATAGATGATTCAGGTAGTATATCCGGTGGGCATCTGCAGGTTCGGGAAATAAGAGGATTCGAGAAACTGCTTGAAGGCATGGAGCTTTTCAAGCTTCCCCTGATAACGAGCCGGATATGCGGCGTTTGCCCGTCTGCGCACCACCTGGCATCCGTAAGTGCCATTGAGAATGGTCTCGGAGTGAAAATTCCCGCCGATGCCGAACTGCTTCGGGAACTCATGTATCAGGGTCATATCCTTCATTCCCATGCTCTGAGCACATTCGTGCTTACAGGTCCTGATGTTCTTGTTGGAATAGGAGCCAAACCGGAGCACCGCAGTATTCTTTCTCTGCTGAGCATTGCGCCGGAGATCGTTAAAAAGGTGCTCAGGCTGAGAAGTATAGGTCAGAAGATCGTTGAGATAGTCGGAGGCAGGGGAGTTCATCCTGTAACATCCGTACCCGGAGGGCAGACGTACCGGCCGGATACTGATGAAATCGAAAAAATGAGGCAGTGGGGTGTACAGGCTGGTTCGCTTGTAAAGGAGCTTTCAGATGTCTTTATGAAGAAACTGGAGAACATCCTGGATCTGAGAAAGATAGTAGAGCTTCCTTTTCATTCCCTGGCCCTTTCCGATAACGGAAAAGTAACGTTTATGCAGAATGTATGCAAAGTTGTTGATCCTTCAGGAGAAGTTGAAAGAACCTTCACGGTTGACGAATATTCGGATAATCTGATTGAACATCCAATGCAGGGCTCATACATGCGGTCTGTAAGGCTCAGATCTGCAGGAGCTGAAAGAAAGTACTTCGTTGGTCCTCTTGCGAGGCTCAATGTGAACAGCAGTTTTTCAACACCGGAAGCTGACAGACTGCTTGCTGATTTCAGGAGCGGAGGCAGTCCCAGACTCTCAGCGATCGATTATCTTGAAGCCAGACTCATAGAGATGATGTATTGCACCGAGAGAATCGTCGAAATTTGCGGAGGGGAACTGAGGGATGGACCTGTCATTACCGAAGCTTCTCCGGCGGGAGGACGTTTCAGGAGTATTATCGAAGCCCCCAGGGGGATACTGATTCATGATTACGAAGCTGATGATAACGGTAAAGTAACCGGTGCGAATCTTATCGTCGCAACACAGAACAATTACGATGCCATCGATTTCGCAATTACTGCCCTTGCCGGGCACTTCAGACAGTCAGGCGATGACAATACCCTTATGAACGGCACCGAATTTGCGCTTAGATGTTTTGATCCTTGTCTTTCCTGCGCTACACATGCTGCAGGCAGCATGCCTATGAGAATCGAACTCAGGAGAAATGGAAGAACCTTCGGAGTTCTCAGAAGGGGGGCAGATATTGATCAAGATAACAATAGATGAAGATGCATGTGTAGGATGCGAATTGTGCGTCGATGAATGCCCTACCGATGTTTTCGATTTCAACAAAGAAAAACAGATACCGGAGATTGTCCGGGAAAAGGAGTGTTTCGGTTGTCTCAGTTGCAGTGAGATATGCCCTGCTGCTGCAATCACCCATAAGGATATCGAACATTCGGAAGAGTACCACCATAACGAGGAGAATCTTAAACTGGTTGCACGGCTTGCAATTGATGTTCCTCTTCCGAATTCACCATCCGATGATAAACATATAAAAGCAGCACTTGGAGATCTGGGTTTAAGGCTATTGTCGGTAGCCTCTATATTCCGCCAGACATACGGGGGAAGTCTTCCCGCGATTGGTACAATGGCCGGGAGAATGCTTGCCGCTCAGCTTTCAAAGCACAGGATTCCCGAATCTTTCCAGGAGGCTCTTGAAAAAGCAGCGGAACAATTCGCTCCCGCATGGGTTATCAATCCTGATTACGATGGAAACTCAAAACTGAGCATGAAGGTTGGTACATGTTTTATCAGGGAGCTTTGCGGTGAAGAGGGGATAGAGCTCGGTGGAGATCTCTGTGTGCTCTTTTACAGTTATATGGCAGGATACATGGGTAAGATGGGAAATGCCCGCCTGAAACTGATCGAATCGTATCCAGGCAGTGAAGAATGCAGGTACGATGTTGAGGTGTTCAATAAAAATGACGGCTGATAAACACATCGCATACCATCTGGGTATAATAGGCGTCGGCAATACTCTTGCGGGAGATGACGGTGCCGGAAATACCGTTGTGAGCATGCTTAAGGAGAAGTATCCTGACAGGAGGGAGATCTTCCTGCACAATCTCGAGGCTGATCCGCTGGAACTGTGGGATATACTTCCTTCCGCAAAAAGATTCATATTCGTTGATGCGGTGGCAGGGAAGCCTGCCGGCAGAATGCTTGCGGTAAAGAAGAGTGAAATGAGAAGAGCCTGGGCACCCTCTCTTCACAATATGGATCTGCCCACCGTGATCAAGCAGTTGTGCCGTCTTCGGGAGGAGGATGAACCGGAATGGAATATCTGGGGAATTACTATAGATATTCCAGATCGATTATATGAAGGTCTGTCCGCTGCAGTATCCGAAGCAGTGGAGAATATGGTTGATATATTGTCAGGAAGAATTGAATTGGAAGACTACAGTATTGAAGCACCGATTTCCTTTGAACAATTGGAGAATATTTGAATGAAAGGACTGTTCAATGGATCGTGACGATACTATTTTCAAACCTGTAAACTTTCTGGAAGAGAAAGATTTCATTGATGCCTGCAGTTCTCGTACCACCGAAGAGCAGGAAGTTATTATCGATCAGGGATCGGTCAGCAATGATCTGTTCATAATCAAGAGCGGTCGTTTCGTTGTGAGTGATTCGCAAGGTGAAGAATTCGTTCTTGCCGCACTTGCCGAAGGTGATGTATTTGGTGAAATGGCTTTTTTCAGAAGCGGAATAAGATCGGCCACTGTAACCTGCGTTACACCCGGTGAGATATTTTTTATAAACAGAAAATCATTGGGAGAGCTGCACAGTAAGTATCCCGATCTGGTGATACGGATCGTGTGTACTCTTGCGGGAATGCTTTCGGACAGGCTTGATCATGCTGATTCGACACTCAGTCTTCTGTCGGATGACAGCGAGCTGAGACAGCGTTACGAAATACGCAGACTGATAAAGGAGCTGAAGGTATCGGTCACCAAACTTCGCAACGGCGAGAAATCAGATACATGATCCCTCTTATCAGGTTCAGCACACTGGAGGGAAATGGATAAGGACAGGTTCAGCCGTTTCAACAGTGTAGGTATAGATCCTCTCACCGGACTGCAGGACAGATCCTATCTTGAAAGCGCAAACGAGAAATATCTCAGCAAGGATACATCCTGGTCGCTCCTCATGCTTGATGTTGATCACTTCAAACTGATAAACGATATCTACGGACACCTGACCGGGGACAAGGTTCTAAGGCAGGCAGCCCTCACGATACAGGTAAATCTCAAGGAATCAGATACTGCAATAAGATTCGGCGGGGATGAATTCATCGTCCTTCTTCCCGATACAGATGAAGAGGGGGCGCTTGATCTGGCCCAGAGGCTCATTTACGAGATCAAACGAGTTACGTTTACTTCAGGGCTCCACGTGAGCCTTTCCATAGGTGTGAGTCAGAGCAGGGATACAGATAGATCCATTATGGACATTGTCTCACGTGCTGACAGGGCTTTGTACAAAGCCAAGGAGACAGGCAGGGGCAGATTCTTCTTTTTTGCTGAGGACCTTACCGAAACCGAAGCTCCTGAAATCAACTTTTCGCATCTGGTAGGGCGTAGGCAGGAGCTGCAGAAACTGAGGCAGCTCGTCGAGGAATCCGTGACTGATTCCAGCAGATTTGCGATCATTGCGGGAGAGACCGGTGTAGGCAAGACAAGACTGGTGAACGAACTGCTGAACTACTGTAATTTCATAAAATCGGTTGTAGTTAAAAATTCAGTTATGGAGTATACGCAGTCACAGCCATTCTCTCTTCTTATCGAACCGATCAGGGAAGTGCTGTCTCTCCTCACTGAAAGCGAACTCCATGCGGTGCGTACGACTGTTGAGCCTGTTCACCCGGCTACACTTGACCTGTTCCCTGAGCTGAGCGTTTCCGTGACTGACGATACCATTTACTTCCGTGAAGAGAGGCTCACGTTCAGGATATTCAGGGACATTTCAGTTCTTCTTGCTGCTGCATCCTCGATCCATCCGATCACCATTATCCTGGATAACCTTCAGTGGATCACTGAGCCGGACCTGACGATTCTGTCATTCGTGGCAAGGAATACACCTGACGCGAACATACTTTATCTGTGTATTCTCAGAAGAGTGGAATCATCTCTTGAGATATTCAATAAGCTCTCTTCCATCAGAACGTCATTGCCACTTCTCATCCTTGAGATAAACAAGATGACCGTTGAAGAGACGCGGAACATGATACTGTTTTCCCTTAAAGACCCGAACGTACCCTCCGAAGTTCAGAATTTTCTGATATCACAGTCCGGGGGAAATCCGCTGTTTCTAAGGGAACTTCTTACGTCATGCGTGGATTCCGGATACATTACTCGTGATAAATCCGGAGAGAAGATATACAACCTTCCTGATGGTCTGGAAGTACCAGACAGTTTAGGACAGATAATCACGTTGAAACTTTCAGTTCTAAGCAGGGAAGCCGGTGAACTCCTGAAAATTGTTTCCCTTTCTCCGGATCAGTTCACACTTTCACTGCTTGAGGGTATGACCGGTCGCGATAAGGTTGAGCTTGCGCGGAGACTGGATGAATGCATAAAAGCCGGGCTGATCGAGGAGTTCAGCGATGGAAGGAGCGGTATCAATTTCAGGTTTACTCATGGTGCTGTGAGGGATTACATCTCCGCTGACCTTCCCGATTCACTGAAGATTACTTACCACCAGAGAATGGCAGTTTACTTTGAGGGATTCTTCGAGAAGGGTATGAAAGAACTTCTTACCACTGTTGCATACCACTACTCCCGCAGCCAGGATGATGAAAATGCCGCGCGTTATGCCCTGCTCGCTGCAAATCAGGCATACAGCAGAGGAGCCAACAGAGACGCTATACACTGGTATACTATCTTCCTTTCAAGGATGCCGCCCGATTCGGAGTATGCCAGGATGTTCACGATCCATATCAATCTGGGTTCACTTTACTCGATCACCGGTGAAGTCGATCAAGCGGACAGTTACCTTAAACTGGCACTGGAACAGGCTTCAGACCCAAAGGAGCTCGCTGAAGTTCAATTAAAACTTGGAAGAAACAACCTGAACAGAAGCCTGTATTCCGAGACCCGTGAGAATTACAGGAAGGCTATAGAAATATGCACGGAGAGTGATTCAACAGATCCCTTCATTCTCAGGATACTGATTGAAACACTTATGGAAACATCATTTATACACAGGCTCCAGGGATATTACGATGATGCTTTTAAATGTCTCAGCAGGGCTGAAGAAGTCATGGATGATATAGGCACCGAGATACCTGAAGACGTCCTGGCACTGCATTATACCAGAAAGGCTGATGTCATTTCGGAACTTGGTTCAGAGGAGGAGGCACTTGCACTCTATGAGAAAGCCCTGGAGATATACGTAAGAATCGACGACATGCACGGTCAGGCTACAGTGCTGAATAATATGCATTCCATCTATTCTTACCAGGGTGATTATGCCACAAGCCTCAGTACGATAGAGGAAGTGATACGCATATTCATGAAACTGGATGACAGACTCGGCCTCACCATAGGGTACTTCAATATCGCTGAATACTACATGGAGATAAACATGCTTGACCTCTCAAGGGAGTATTACGACAAATATCTGGAAATGAACGATATCATCAAGAATGAACTCGGTCTTGGAGAAGGCAGAGTCGGCCTCGGGAAACTTCACATGCTCAAGGGAGAGCTGGAAAAATCACGCTTCTACTTCGAGGGTGCTCTGGAGGTTTTCGAGAAGCTGCGGGTCGATCAGATGAAAATACCCTGCGATCTCATGATAGCTCAGATATACGTGCGGATGGAAGAATACGAAAAAGCGAAAGAGATACTGGATTCCATCGACGATGAATCTACGACTTCAACTGTTGACCTCAATACACTCTATATGAAGGCTCTTGTACAGCTTTACCACCCGGATTCGGACAAGAAATCCCTTGAGTGTTCAGAGGAATTGTTAAGAAAAGTGATAGAGTCATCACAGGAACATTCGGAAGTGGAAATAGCGATGTACTATACAGCGCTGGAAGAAGCTCTGAAACGTCTCGGGAGAGATGAAGATACATTAGAAGTCCTGAGAGAGGGCTCTGAAAAACTGGCGACTAAACTTCAGCACATTGGATCTTATTCGATAAGGAACAGCATTATGACAAGACTGGAGATCGCCGAATTCATCGAACTTTGCCGCAGCAACGATCTGCCATTTCCCCCCGATGGATTTCTTTTCAGTGAAGAGCAGTGAAACCCGCCATATATCCTGACCTGTCCATACTCCGAGAGGTGAAGTGAATGTTGAAGTGTGATTTTCAGAGAATACTTCTTGTTTTCCCTGAAACGCGGTATCCATCCGGACAGCCGCCTCTTGGACTTGGAATGCTGGTGGCGGTCTCCAGGGATCTGAACCGTCAGATCGAAGTGTTCGACATGTCCTTCCGGAGCCATCCTTTTGAGGATCTGAAGAAGAAGCTGCTCAGGTTCCAGCCGGATTCCGTAGGGATTTCCATCATGACACCTCAACTTGCGGATGCATGCAGAACAGCTGGAATCGTACGGGAACTGCTGCCGGAAGTTCTGATTATCGCAGGGGGCCCCCATGCCACAGTTCTGCCTGCTGATACGATCAGGAGAACCGGAGCAGACCTGGTTTACTCAGGTGAAGCTGAAAGGGCCTGGACCGCTCTTCTGAGCGGCGAAGAACCCTCCGGGATCCCCGGTATGACAATGATAATGGAAGGGGAAATTCTTACCGTTCCTGGCCTGCTGCTCACGGAAGATCTGGACACACTTCCGATTCCGGACAGGTCTATATTCGATATGGAGAAATACTTCGCTTCATGGTACTCCATGGATAGAGTTGATCCCCGTCTCAGGGGAACATCCATAATGGCTACAAGGGGGTGCCCGTTCAAGTGTACTTTCTGCCAGCCGACGTTGAGTGAGATATTCGGAAAGGGAATAAGAAAACGCTCCCCCGAGTCAATAGTAAAGGAGCTGGAATCGCTCATTGAACAATACGGTATTAACGCTTTCATGTTCGAGGATTCCACTTTCATAATCGATGCAGTATGGGTAAGAAAAATCTGCGAATTGATGATAAAAAAGGAACTGGGGCTTCGCTGGTGCTGTAATGTCAGAGCGGACCTGCTGACCGGGGATCTTCTTGATATCATGATAGCAGCTGGACTGTCCAAGATAAATATTGGTGTGGAATCTGCGTCCCAGAGGGTCCTTGATGATATCTATGAAAAGGGGATTACGGTTGATGGAGTAAGAAGAGCCCTCCGTATGGCAAAGAAGAAAGGTATTTTCGTTCAGGGTTACTTCATGCTGGGAGCACCCGGTGAAACACTCGAGGAGATGAAACAGACTATCCGTTTTGCCTCACAGGAACCGTTTGATGATGCCCTGTTCGATATAACAACCCCATTTCCTCATACTGAACTCTGGGAAAGAACAAAGGAATTCATCAGTAAGGATTACGAGGATTTCGACTGTTTTCACAGATCGGTGTACGAATTTGAGGGTTTCAACCCTGCTAAGATAGAGAGGATGAAGAAAATGGCTTTCTTGAGGTTTTATCTTCATCCTACAAGAATACTGCAGACATTCAAGACGATTCTGGGTCCGGGAAATCTGAAAAGAACCCTGATCAAGGCCAGGAGAGTCTGATCCTGCACGGATAACTGGAGGAAACTTGAGCAGAGTACTACTTGTCAATCCGCCTTCGGCAGTTGGTGTTTACGAGAGAAGTAAAATTAGAGTAGCGATAACCAGCGCCCCCTTCATTACTCTTGCTACCCTCGCCGGGGAGCTTCTGAAGGAAGGTCACCAGGTCAGGATAGCTGATCTTATGGTTGAGGTTGATCCTTTCAACAGTTACAGGGGAATCCTTGAAGAATTCAAGCCCGAATACATCGGGATCACATTTACTACCCCACTCTTTCATGAGGCCGCAGAGCTTGCGGGAATGGCTCATGAGATCCTGCCCGGATCCACAACCATTGCAGGAGGAATACACGCCTCGACACTTCCGCGGGAATCCCTGGAAGAAGGCAACTTCGATCTGGTAGTGCTGGGGGAGGGTGAAAGAACTCTGGTGAACATATGCGCTGGTACGGACCCCCGGAACATCAGAGGTATTGCCTTCGGAAGGGGCGATGAGTTTACCGTAACACCTGACAGAGAGCTGATAGCTGACCTGGACGACCTTCCGTTGCCGGCCTGGGAGCTTCACGATCTTTCGCGATACAGATCTCCTCACATTGCCAGCAGGGAGAATCCGGTCGGGTACATGGAAACAAACAGAGGGTGCAATCATCACTGCACATTCTGCAGCCAGAGAATATTCGGTCACAGCATCAGATCAAAATCCTCCAGGAGGGTCGTGGATGAAATGTTCAGGATGCTGGAGCTGGGCTTTAAGGACATTCATATCAAGGATGACAATTTCACCGCTGATATCGAACGGGCAAAGGACACCTGCAGATTACTCATAAAGGAAAAATTCTCCGCCCCCTGGGCTCTTCCCACGGGAGTTAACGTTTCGGATGTTGACAGTGAGTTCTTCAGGCTGGCTGAGGAGGCCGGCTGTTACCAGATCTCTTTCGGTATCGAGAGCGGTGTATCCGATATACTCAGCGGAGTTAACAAGAAGCAGTCACTGGAGAAGATCAGGGAGGCTGTTGAAATGGCCCGCAGTGCCGGCCTTGAAACTGTGGGCTTTTTTATGATGGGGCTGCCCGGGGACACTGAAGAAACCATGAAAAAGAGCATCCGATTTGCGCAAAGCCTTCCACTGACGTACGCAAAGGCATCCATGACTCTGCCATTCCCCTCGTCTGCACTTTACAGGCAGATCAAGATGGATGGACGAATTCTCTCAGAGGACTGGCGAATGTACAACTTTCATTCCACATCGGAGGTCTGGAAGCACGAGAACCTGGACTGGAAAACCATACAGCATTACTACTCATTATTTCATAGAAAATTCTACTTCAGGTTTTCATATATCTGGAAAAGGTTCTGGCGGGATATCAGAATGGGACAGCTCCTGGACGACATTAAAGCTGTCCTGTCAAATGATTGGTCTGGCTGATAAAAAGGGACGGAGGCTTTTTAAATCAAAATGGTGAATAAAATACCTCCCCCGCTGTTTATCTATAGTTTGCAGAGTCCTTTCGCCGAGGTATCCATAGTATGGGGGAATGCTAATCCTGTGGTAAGAAGGATTTTCCTGAGTAATGGGAATGCATCCGCGTCAACCCACGCTTCGGTTACTTTTCCCGGTATTTCGCCAGGTTTGAACCACCACATAACACAGCTTGGTGCTGAAATAAAGATCATGCTTTCAGGAGGAGTACCTGAATTCGATATCGGTATCCTTGATTTCAGCGTATGCTCCGCTTTCCAGCGAAAAGTTATCATGGAGGAGAGAACAATCTCCAGGGGAGAGGTCAGCAGCTACGGCCTGATCGCCCGGAGGATAGGAGTGCCGGGCGCAGCAAGGGCTGTTGGCAACGCACTGTCCGCAAATCCATTCCCGCTTGTTATCCCGTGCCACAGGGCTGTCAGGTCAGATGGCAGAATCGGCGGATTCCAGGGAGGTTCCGTTATGAAGCATGCCCTCCTTGAAATGGAGGGAATAATATTCGATCCCTCGGGCAGAATAAGTAAAGTATCCAGCATATTGCATTGACATGTAACAGTGAGATGCATAATAATTCGTACCACAGCTATGGGGAATTAATTCACTTACGGAAGAGGTCAAAATGAGAAAGTATATCGTTATCATTGTAATATTTATACTGGCAACTGTCGTAAATGCGGCCGATAGAGTTGTTCTTCTTGAGGATTTCACGAATTGCGGATGTGGTCCCTGCTGGAGTTTCGAACCTATTCTGAATGCTTTCATAAGCGCCCACTCCGAAGACCTTGCCGTAGTCCGGCCGCACGTCTCCTGGCCGAGCGCAAACGATCCCATTTATGTGGCAAATCCTGCAGAGCAGAACTACCGCAAGAGTATTTACGGAGTAAATTCGGTACCCTGGCTTCAATTCGATGGAGCCATAAAGGCCAGTTCGAGTTCCGGTGGATTGCTCAGTGCTTTCAACACCAGAATGGCCGTTCCATGTCATCTGGAGATCCAGGTAGACAACTACGCGGCAGATGGGGCTGGTACGATACAGATCACTCTCATTGCTGAAGAAGCCCTTGGTGATACGAACCTGAAGGTTCATGCGATACTGGTAGAAAGCAAAATTCCAGGTGCGGGTTACTTTTCCAGCTCAACTTTCGAGCAGGCATTCAGAGAGGAGCTGTTCGGCAGTATCGGGGAAGATGTAAGTTTTGGACCATCGTATCCTGATACGGTTGTTACCACTGTGGATTATGACACGGGAACCTGGGTGTTCGAGTTCATTCATCTGGCGGTATTCGTGCAGAATCACGCCTCTTCAGCTACAGAAGTGCACAACGCCTGGTACGGTTTTCTGGGGGCTGTAACAGGTATGGAAGAGCAGGAACCGGAAGGACTGAACAGCAATGAACCAGTAATACTTGTCAGCCCTAATCCATCAAATGGAAGTATCTCAATTACATCCAGAAAACTAAGCGGGGGAACCGGTGTTCTTACTATTTACGATACAAGTGGCAGATCCGTTGCATCGCGGACCGTTGCGGAGGACGAAGCATCACAGTTTGAAATAGGTGAAACAGGCGTCTACTTCGCAAGGATAACCTCGGGCGGACTGATAGCCACTTCCAGAATTGTGGTTGTCAGATAGAACGGCAACCGTTGACTGTGATCAACGGATCGGAGTAAAGACAGGATTATGTATAAGCAATTCATATTATTCTGCCTGCTGGCATTGAACGCCGGTGGAGGCAGCATTGAGATCGGAACTGATGAGTTTCCTTCGAACAATCCCTTCTGCGCCAGTTGCGCAGCTGACATGACATACCAGACCCTGTACCTTGAGGATGAAATCGGGACTTCTATCGAAATCCGGTCAATTTCCCTGAAGAGGACATTGCAGGGAGGTGTTTCCGTTACACTGGACACACTTGAGATTTACATGGGGTATTCGAATGGTGCTGAACTTGGAACGAATTTCGAAGATAATTACCAGCCGGGAACGAAACAGCTGGTATTCTGGGAAGAAAATTGCACCGTCAATGCGCCTGATCCGAACCAGTGGTTCCAGATCGATCTTGAAACCCCGTTCCTGTACAACGGCAGCGGTAACCTCATTATAGAATACGCATGGCCTGGCGGGTATGATGAGGTTTTTAACTGGAACTGGACCGGAAATGTAAATAGATCATTGACAGGAGGATGGGGGGTTGTTTCCGGTTTTACGACTCAGGATTGCCCTCACATTCTGCTTTCAGATGATCTAAGCCTCCAGAATGTGACATTCGGATTCATTAAAAGCCTTTTCTGCAGGGAGTAAAATCAGTATACGGGTCAGGGGAGGGTAGCTCCCCTGGTGCCTGACAGAACGGATCTGCTCCATCCTTAGTATGTTTCATGCTTCCGTTGATCATGAAAGATATTGAAAGGTCATTATAATGTATACTGATAAATTTCAGGAAATATTGAGATCTAATCTTGAAAAGACCCTGAAGAGCGGTCTTTTTAAGAGGGAAAGGGTCATCAGAAGCAGGCAGGGAACCAAAGTAGAAGTTGAGCAGTCGGGGGAAGTTCTAAATTTCTGCGCAAACAATTACCTTGGCCTTTCAGGTGACCAGAGACTGGTTGAAAGGGCTTGCGAGATTCTTCAGGCAAGGGGTTTTGGTCTTTCATCGGTTCGCTTCATATGTGGTACTCAGGATATCCATAAGGAGCTTGAGAAGAAGATATCTGATTTCCTTCTCAAGGACGATACGATACTTTATTCCAGCTGCTTCGATGCCAATGG
>JAUWSL010000046.1 GCA_030610085.1 Candidatus Aegiribacteria sp. | reverse complement strand
TGTTTCTCGTGACCTTGACCCATCACAGACCGCGGGGCTCTCAAGGAGGCAGCTTCTTGGAATAGTAACCGATCTTGGAGGTTCAACTTCACATACCGCAATACTTGCCAGAAGTATGGGTATCCCGGCCGTTGTCGCACTGAAAGATGTAGCTGAGTATACTGTTCCCGGACAGACCGTGATTATAGACGGCATCCACGGAAATGTGATCCTCGATCCCGATGACGAAGAGCTCGAGTACTATTCCGAACTCAAGAAGCGTTACAATATCGCAGAGGCCGAGATAGCGCTGAATGCTGAAATACCCGCTGCAACCGCGGATGGAAAGTCTGTAGAGCTTTCAGCGAATATTGAATTTTCGCAGGAAGCGGATCAGGTCACACGGTTCGGCGGTTATGGGATAGGCCTCTTCAGAACGGAGTTCATAAGGCTCCTGACTCCGGGTGTAGAAGATAACGAAGAGATGCATTACAGAGCCTACAAACACGTACTTGAAACCATGAACCCTGAACCTGTGATAATCAGGACACTCGATCTGGGAGGTGATAAGTTCCTGAATTCGATCCCGGCCGTCGAGAAGAATCCGTTTCTCGGATGGAGAGGGATCAGAATCTGTCTTGATCGTCCGGAGAAGTTCACCAGACAGCTGAGGGCGCTTCTGAGGGCAGCGAAACATGGCAATGCAAGGATAATGCTCCCAATGATCACCGACTACAGCCAGGTTCTGCAGGTAAAGGTCATGCTGGAGAAGATTGCGGTCTTGCTGGACAAAGAGGGGGTTCCGAGGGGTGATATCCCCCCGCTTGGTATTATGGTTGAAACTCCAGCGGCAGTTTTCGCCATCGATACTCTGCTCCCTCATTCCGATTTTGTATCGATTGGCTCGAATGACCTCACACAGTACACTCTTGCAGTTGACAGAGGCAGCCCATACGTATCGGAACTCTTTGATTCACTGCACCCCGCAGTGATAAGACAGATCGAACTTGTCGCCAGAAAATGCAGGGAATCGGGAAAGTGGGTTGGTATCTGCGGACAGATGGCCAGCGATCCATTGGCCGTTCCTCTACTGCTCGGATACGGCATGAACGAACTCAGTGTACCTCTGACTCTCATTCCTGATGTAAAAGAGATGATAAGTGTTATCCGCATGAACGAAGCCGAATCCCTTGCTTCCAAAGCGCTCACAATGAAATCCGCGGATGAGATCAGAAAATACGTTCTCCATTACGTTAGATCCCGATATCCCGAGATCATACTTGATGAAATACATCGGGAAAGAATCGATCGGGGGGATTGAATGCATGCGATAATCCCGGTTGCAGGAAAAGGCACAAGAATGCGGCCATTGACGTGGTCTGTACCCAAGGTTCTCATTCGCCTGGCTGGAAACACCGTTCTGGGGCACATCATAGATGAACTGACAGCTTCAGGAGTAGATCATATAACTCTGATCGTTGGATACCTGGGTGATGAGATAGTGAAATGGACCAGAGATAATTACCCTGACATTGAAGTTGATTACGCTGTTCAGGAAAAAATGGACGGACTCGCATCGGCCATTTATCTTGCCTCACACATGACCGGTGACGGGCAGACCCTGGTTGTGCTTGGTGATACTCTTTTCAGGGCTGACCTTTCCCTTGCTTACAGTGATAAGTCCAACATGATCGCTGTAAAAAAAGTGAAGGACCCGCGCCGGTTCGGAGTTGTCGTTCATGATGGGGGCAGTGTCAAACGACTCGTAGAGAAACCAACCGAATTCATCAGCGATCTGGCGATAGTCGGTATTTACGGATTTTCATCAGGCTCGGTCCTCATGAACGCCATTTCACGGCTAATCGGCAGCGGAAAAAAAACCGGAGGCGAATTCCAGCTTACCGATGCCATGCAGCTTATGCTTGAAGAGGGGCACCCATTCGGGTGTTTTGAGGTGGAAGACTGGTACGATTGCGGTAAACCCGAAACCGTTCTGGAAACAAACCGTATCCTGCTTGATCGTGGAAAAGGCTCATCACCACGAGTGTACGAAGGCGCTGTTATCGTACCACCAGTAAGCATTGAAGCTGATGTAGAGATATATTCTTCAATAGTGGGACCTTACGTATCCGTTGCTTCAGGCACCGAGATAAGAGGTTCCATCGTAAGCAACAGCATTATCGGGTCCGGAACCTGCCTGAGGAATGTGCATATCCGGGATTCCATAATCGGTAACGAGGCTGATATTTCCGGTACGCCTGCCAGTATCAATGCCGGCAGTTCATGTAGAATTGAAATATAAAAATACCGAACCAGAGGTCTGCCCCGCGACAGCTGTAATATACGCAGATTCCCTGTCCAACAGAGGCGGAACAGGCATTTACGTGAAGAGACTTCTTGAGGGTTTCAGCCGGTGTAATGCTCACGTAGCTGCGGCAGTGGGCGGAAAGCTTATGACCCCTGCAGAGGCACTGTCATATCAGATGTTTGCAGGAAACATCCGGAAGGTCATAAATGAAAACACCATCCTGCCTTTCGCTGCTGCATCCATTTCTCCTTCTATCGTTCATCTTCCCGCATTCTCAGGCAGGACACCTCAAGGCTTTCCATGCGCTGTCACTCTTCATGATCTGGCATTCTGCAGGAATCCATCATGGTTTCCGCTGCTCAGATCCATCTACTACCGTCTTCACTTCAGGAAAGTAGCCCGGAAAGCTGATGTGGTTATGGTTGACAGCGAATCAACGGGTATTGAAGCCCGGGAACTTCTTGGAATTGATGATAGCAGAATAAGGAGAGTATACCTTTCAACCGATTCGTTCACGGCTGATCCATCCGCTTTCAGAGAAAAATTCTCACTGCAGGAAGAAAGATACATCGTATTCTCGGGTACTATCGAACCGAGAAAGAACATTTCAGCGCTGCTTGATTCCTGGGAGACCGTAAATAGAACACACACCGATCTGCACCTCGTAATTGCTGGAAGATGGGGATGGGGGCCACTGGAACTCAGGAGAAAGCTGCAAGATACAAAAGGCATTATTCTGACCGGTTCCCTTTCGGAGAATATGCTGAAAAGCTGCATATCGGGAGCAGAGCTCCTGGTTTATCCATCGCTTTACGAGGGTTTCGGTCTGCCTCCACTTGAAGCAGCTTCAGCCGGGATCCCTTCTGTTCTGACTCCGGCTTCAGCATTGAAGGAGATCTATTCAGGGGTCTCGATCATAGCTGAGGGATTCGATCCCGATTCAATTGCCAGGTCCATCCTTCATTCACTTGACATTGAGCACGACGCGGAAGTACTTATGGATTTCGCATCCGGTTTTTCAATTGAGCGAATGACCGAAGAGGTACTGAAAGTTTACGAAGAGTTTCGAATATGAGGATCCTGCAGGTTTACAAAGACGTGCATCCGTTCGTTCGCGGAGGGATCGAAAGGTACATCCACGATCTTTCCAGATACCTCTCCGGCAGAGGACATGATGTTGATGTTCTTGTGGCAGGGGGCCGAGGTTCTTCACGCTTCGTATCAGGATTCAATATTATAGAATATCCCTGTATATGCAGAATTCTCTCAAATCCTGTATCTCCTCATCTGAGCAGGATTCTGAAAACAATTCCCGCAGATGTTCTGCACTTTCATCTTCCCCTTCCTTCGGCTGTTACAGCATGGCTTCTGTCCCGGCGCGATACTCCCTACGTAGTAACTTATCACAGTGATATTGTCAGGCAGGCATTTTTGCTTCCACTGTACGGTCCAATTCTAAGGAAATTCCTCAAAGGTGCCTTCAGGGTAATAGCCACATCACCGGTCTACCGCGACACGTCGGATTATCTGTCCAGCCTCGAAAATACTGAAGTAATACCTATCGGTTCAGATCTTGATGTGTTCAAACCGCCCGATGCTGTACGGAAGGGAGATTATGTTCTTTTTGTCGGAAGATTCCGGATGTACAAAGGTATCGAAGTACTTCTCGATGCCTGGAAGGAATTCCCTCGGAGAAGACTGGTCATGGTCGGTGGAGGCCCGCTGGAACGCGAGGTGCGCAGCAGGATCCTGGTGGATGATCTGAATATCGAAATTGTCAGTGATCCCGATGATGCACAACTTGTTGAGCTCTATCAGCAGGCCAGATGTCTTGTTCTGCCATCCACACTCAGAAGTGAAGCTTTCGGCATGGTCCAGACGGAAGCAATGGCATGCGGTATTCCCGTTATAAGTACAGCGCTTCAGACGGGAGTCCCGTGGGTGAACGCTTCCGGTGTTTCCGGTCTTGTTATCCCGCCGGGTGATCCCTGCTCCCTTGCAGCGGCAGTGAGGGAACTTGATGATCCTCACCTTCATTCTGAACTCTCCGCCGGCGCCATCGACAGGGTGAAACACCATTTCAATGCGCTGGAGCTGTTTTCAAAGGTGGAATCTCTTCTGGAAAAAGCAGCCAATGCGGATATCAGCTGAAGACAGGGGAAAACGCGTTAGAATTGAAGTGCTGCTTGTAATACTTGCGACAGGAGCCGGTGTTATTGAGAGCCTTATCCCCAGACCTTTTCCTTTCATCAAACCGGGGCTGGCGAATGTAGTCACAGTTGCTGCTATTGCAAAATACGGTTTATGGACAGGCCTGAGGGTGAATATACTCAGGGCAACTGGCGCAGCATTTGTGATCGGGACCCTTGCAACACCCACATATCTTCTTTCTCTCTCTGGTGGAATCGCTTCGGCTCTGGTAATGGGGAGTGTCAGAAAAGTATTATCGATTACCGGAATGTCAGTTACCGGAAGCCTTGCAAGCCTGTTCGTCCAGTTGCTGACAGCATCAGCACTGCTTCGGGGACTTCCGGTTGCAGGCCTGCTTTTACCGCTTTCTATATGGGGTACCCTTTCAGGAACTATTACCGGTATTTTAGCTATTGTATTATTGAGAAGAGGTTTTCCCTGGATCCATTATTCAGGGGTTGATTCAGCCAGTTTTCCAGAATAGATTACAATTGCTGGAGGAGATTTGCTTCACAACCGTTCGACCGCATTCTGGATAACCATTTCATTCTTCGGAATGATGACAGGTACTATATTTGGAGAAGCAATAGCGGTTCTACTCCCTGAAACATCCACGGTTCTTCGCTCGTTTTTTGCTGGAGCCCTGGAATTTTCTGTAGGGCCGGTCGGATTCGATCTGATCGTTTTCAGATTCGCACTTGAGGAGATTGCTTTCAAGCTTAATCTCATGAGTTTTGCAGGACTGATGTTTGTAGGTTATCTTTACCGCTGGTTCTGATCGGGTTACCGCAGACAGGAGATTTTATGATGTTTCGTCCAGGCACCGGTGAAATAATACTTATAGTTGTTGTTCTTGTGCTCCTTTTCGGGGCAAAGAGAATTCCTGATCTGGCCAGATCGGTGGGACAGGCGCTGCATATGTTCAGAAAGGGAATGAAAGAAGATATTCCGGATCTGGATGAAGAAGAAGAGGATTCTGGAAACGGGGATAGTATCGATGGCCACAGTTAGCTTCAGTTCAAGGGAAATAGACTGCAAATTAGTATACGCCGGACCAGGATTGTCAGGTAAGACGACAAATGTCAAATTCATTCACAGTCAAATACCTTCCACCGATCGCGGAAAGCTTATTTCTTTAGCCACAGGCAACGAACGTACTCTGTTTTTTGATTTCCTTCCAATAAATACAGGTACGATCTACGGATTCAAAGTAAGGCTCCATTTGTACAGTGTACCAGGACAGGCGATGTATACGGACAGCCGTCAGCTGATTCTTCAGGGTGTTGATGGAATTATCTTCGTTGCAGATTCACAGCGGGCAAGAATGGATGCGAATATAGCGAGCCTGCGCGATCTGAAAGATAACCTGAGGGGTACGAAGCGAAAAGGACTCAGTCTCGTACTCCAGGCTAATAAGAGAGATCTTCCGGATATTCTTCCAACTGAGATCATAAGAAAGAGACTCGGTCTTGAAAGGGTCTCGTGTATCGAATCCGTTGCAATTGACGGCACAGGTGTATTCGAAACCCTAAGAAAAGCAAGCCGTATCGTAATGCGCAGACTCCACAGGCAGTTTTCTCTTGCCCTTGACCAGAAGCGAGGCTGAAAGTGAATCATAACAGGATGGTTGACCTTCTTCTTGTAAGACTTACAAGAGAAGATGAGAAGATAAAAGTAGTAGACCTGCTCATGAGTGAACTTGGAATGTCCAGTGAAGAGGCACAGGAAAAGGTCGATAATTCCCCCATTATTCTAAGTGAGGGTATTGAAATGGAGCAGGGCAGAATACTGCAGGACAGGATGTATCCATTCGTTGATCTGCTCCCGCGCCATTACAATGGTGATGCCGAAGCTCCCCCCGGGCAGGGCAGTAGAACCGAAGAATCTCCATTTGAGCTGATTACCGATGATATTCATCCGGTTACAGATGAGAACGAAGAACGTAAAGAGGCTGATGGAAAAGATGGCATCTACTACGATCAGAGTGCAGTAAATGAAGAAGAAGATATCGGATACAAGAAATCCTTTAGTGATGAAGACGACGATTCACTCATAATTACCTCAGCTTCCGATGAAATGCTCACCGTTGACAGGTGCCACATCTGCGGCAGAACTCCGGTAGGTGACCAGAAACTTGCTCCCTGTCAGACCTGCACTGAGCTTACATGTTCGGACTGTTATAACAGAAAGTACCACGTCTGCGAAAAGTGCGCTTCAGAGGGAAGGGCTGTGGACCGTCCTCTGGACTCCGTGCCCGAAGCAAGAAGAGACTCATACGATGCAGGCGGTTCAGGTGAGTTTCCGCAGGATTCGTCCGAAAGTAAATACAAATCTGAAAAAACCGGGAGGCAGCGTACTTTCGGACCGATGCCTGTTGTTCTGATATTCCTGATTCTGGCTGCAGCTTTCGTGGTGATAGACCCCATGCATCTCTTCAGTTCAACTGATAACGGCACGGAGGATATTACTGAAGATCAAACCCCTGATGATACTCACGTGGTGGCAGACACGAGCCTTGTACCTGAAGTTGATACAACCGTTACTGCAGATGATTCACTGCTGGCGGATTCACTGGTATTCAGAGGTCCCGTTGCACTTACGGATATTTCCCTGCCTGATTCTCTCGGAATCGTTGAGGAATATTCACTGCCAAGGATTCTGACCTCCTCTCCGGTTGCTGGCCTTGAGATTCATACCGATTCCCTGCCTGTCATTGCGGAATTTATGGGTCAGCTGTCATCAATTTACTCCATCGAGTTCGACGCTATTTCATTGATCCGCACAGAAGACGGATTTAACATTCTTCTAATGTCCATACTCCATCCTGAACCTGCGGAAAAAAGAGCAGCTCTGCTTGGCAGCCTCGGAACAATGCTCGATATGACTTTAGTTGATCAGATGGTTCTGTACTACAGAGAAAATCAGTATTACGCCGCTGAAATGTTCTCCTTCATAGCTGACAGTTTCTATATTCTTGCACAATCCAGCAGTCCTTACTTCCTTCAGAGAAAACAGGCGATCATACCGGAAACAGCGGATCTGGTCACTGGCAGTATCCTGGATTGGATGACAGATCTTAACTGATCGTGCATCCTTTAAGACAATTCTCCGATAATTTAGTATTCCCGGCAATTCAATTACCATGAAAGAAGTATGAGTAAGAAGAAAAACCTCGTCATCATTGAATCCCCGGCAAAGGCGGAAAGCCTTCGCGGTTATCTCGGTGACAGTTACGATATTGTAGCTTCAAACGGCCACGTCAGAGATCTTCCGAAGAACTATCTTGGAGTTGATGAAAGTGACAACTTCAAACCTACTTATACGATACTGCCTGAGAAAAGAAAAACAGTAACACAGCTGAAGAAGGCAGCAAAGGGGTACACCAGGATATTTCTCGCTGCAGATCCTGACCGGGAGGGAGAAGCTATCTGCTGGCACCTTTCGCAGATCCTGGAGAGAAAAGATGTAGTATTCGGCAGGCTCAGGTTCAACGCGATAACAAAAGATACCGTCCTGAAATCCCTTAAAAAACCGAGTTCGATAGACATGCAGCTGGTTGATGCCCAGCAGGCAAGACGGGTTATGGATCGACTTGTGGGTTACAAGGTATCCTCCTGGCTCCAGAGAATAATGGGGAAGGGCAAGAGCGCCGGAAGAGTCCAGACCGTAGCTCTGAGGATAATTCAGGAGCGCGAAGATATCATAAGCAGTTTCGTCCCGGTTGAATACTGGCTGATCGATGGAGAATTTACACAGGGCAAAAGTCAATTCACTGCTTCACTATGCATGATCGATGGAAAATCATCAGGGAAGCCGGGGAAGTATCCAGCCTGCGAAGAAGATGCCCAACGGATGATCGAACGGGTGAAAGACACAGGTATAAACTGGGAAATATCGAGGATCACTTCCAGAGAGAAATCGGTTACACCTCCTCCACCGTTTATCACCAGCACACTGCAGCAGACAGCGTCAAACAGGCTCTCCTTCTCTCCATCGAGAACCATGTCGATCGCACAGCAGCTGTACGAGGGCATATCCTTCGGCAGCAGCGAGCGGAAGGGTCTCATTACATACATGCGTACCGATTCGGTAAGGATGAGCCCTGACAGTCTGAAGAGCTGCAGGGAATACCTTGCGGAAAAGTACGGCTCTGATACGCTGTCTGACAATGTGCGAAGATACAGAAGTTCAAAGGGTTCACAGGATGCCCATGAGGCCATAAGACCCGCGGATATCAGGCTTACTCCTGAAAAGCTTGAATCTATCCTTACACCCTCTCAGCTTTCTTTGTACAGGCTTATATGGAATCGCTTAGCTGCTACACAGCTTGCGGATGCGAAGATCATGAATACTTCGGTAACTGTATCCGGTGCCGGACTTGAATTCAGCGTAACAGGGGAGATACTCCTGAAGCCTGGCTTTTCTATTATCGATCAGGCATTCATCAATACAAAGAACCGATTGCCGGAATTGAATGAAGGAAAGGTTATCTTAGGATCTTACAAAAAGGAGCAGAAGTTCACATCACCACCTCCGAGATTTTCGGAGGCAAGACTTGTCGCGGAAATGAAGAAAGTCGGTATAGGAAGACCGTCAACATACGTAAGTACGATAAAAACACTCAGAAAAAGAGAATATGTGGAAAAGGACGGAAAGGTACTCATACCTTCCGAACTTGGAACCACCACTGTGCGTTTACTTATCAGGATTTTCCCCCACATTTTCAAGGTAGACTTCACTGCAAGGATGGAAGAGCTCCTTGATTCCGTCGCGAACGGGACCGAAACTTATCCTGGTGCTCTGCAGCAGCTGAGTCTTCCACTTGAATCCTCCCTGCAGATGGCAATGAAGAATACCGACACTTTCAGGAATGAACTTCAGGAGGAAACTGGAGAGAAATGTCCCCAATGCAATGCCCCTATAGTTATTCGATGGGGCAGATATGGAAAATTCAAAGCCTGCACATCTTTTCCAGAATGCAGGTACTCCAAGCCGCTTGAGGAAGATAATTCATCGGAATACGAAGGCAGGACATGTCCTGAATGCGGCGGCAGTCTATTACTGAAAACCGGTCGCTACGGTAGATACCTCAGCTGCTCGAAGCATCCGGAATGCAAGCATACAGAACCAGTTCCAACAGGTGTTTCCTGCCCGGAGGAAGGATGCAGTGGAGAACTCGTTGAGAAAAGATCCCGCAAAGGAAGACTCTTCTATGCCTGTAACAGATATCCTGAATGCAAATTTGCAGTCTGGAACAGACCGATTGACAAAACATGCCCGAGGTGTGGTTTCCCTGTACTTGTTGAGAAGAATAAGAAGAAAGGTATCTGGTGTCCCAGTTGCAGGAAGAAAATTGTGACCTGATCGAGAAATTCTGCAGAGACCTGCTGTACGGCCGTAAATTCTCCGGGAACACTGTAAAGGCATACAGAGCTGATCTGTATAGATTCAGCAACTGGAAGCATGCAGGTAATATTCTTGATTCCTTCACTGTAACTGAACTCAGAGGATTTCTCAGGCATGAAGCATCACGGGGGCTGGATTCAAAGTCCCTTGCCAGGGAGGTGTCATCGCTCCGGACATTTGGAAACTGGCTGCTTGAGACGGAAAGGCTGCACTCCAATAATCCGGCAAAACTGATAGCCATGCCCAGGACACCGGTCAGTCTGCCCGGCTTTTTAAGTGTCTCGGAAGTACTTCAGGTTATCGACAGTTACGATGAATCTACAGTTCTTGGCAGACGGAACCGTGCAATTGTTGAACTGCTTTACGGAGCAGGTCTCAGAGCTTCTGAAACCGCCTCCGTTACTCTTTCGGAACTGAATCTCCGGACAAAACAGATAAGAATAATGGGTAAGGGTAAAAGAGAGAGGATCGTACCGCTTCCTGAGATGACCTGCAGATCACTGAGATCATGGATTGACAGCAGAAGCGAATTTACTGCGGATTCCATTGATGATCCGGAAACTGTATTCCTGAGTATCCGCGGAAGAAAGCTTGACCCCAGAGATATCCGGCGTATTGTTGCATGCGGAGTAAAGAATGCTGCCAGGGCAGCGGGCGCGACGCCTCATACTTTCCGTCACAGCTTCGCGACTCATCTGCTTGATAACGGAGCAGACCTGAGAGCTGTTCAGGATATGCTGGGGCACGCAAGTCTTTCGACAACTCAGGTGTACACTCATCTTACGATGGAAAGACTGAGGGAAGCGTACAGGAAAGCACACCCCAGGGGGGAAGAGTGACTAACAATCTAGAAGACTCGAGAAGAATCAGAATCGACAGGACCATTTCCTTGCTGGTCGGGCTGGCAGCCCTTCTAACCTACCTTATCACTCTTGCTCCCAGTGTAAGTTTCTGGGACAGCGGAGAGTATCTGACATGTTCCTGGACAGCCGGGGTTCCGCACCCGCCGGGTGTACCACTCTTTGTCCTTCTGGGTAGATTCAGCGCAGTTCTATTCTCTTTCATCCCCGCGATTGCGGTACGTATCAATCTTCTGTGCGCTCTGGCGGGAGCGTCTACACTCGTTTTACTGACACGCCTTGTTCAGCGCTGGGGGAACAGAATGGGCTTCATACCCTCATGGTACAGACCCATGTCCGTCCTGTCAGGTCTGATAGCCGCGTTCAGCTATTCCATCTGGCGCAACAGCAATGCCACAGAAACATATGCAACAGCTCTCCTGCTGACATTCATCATTATGTGGGCTTTCGACTGCTGGATTGAAAAATACGCTGAGAAAGAACATGAAAAAGGGAAAAAAGACCACGGAGGCTGGGGAGAGGCGAGGTATCTTCTGCTCATATCCTACCTCCTGATCCTTGCAGTTGGAAATCACGGAAGCGTACCATTCGTTACAGGTCCTCCAATACTCCTTATGTACCTTATCTACGCCTTCCGAAAGAAGACGCATATCTGGAAACGGGCATGGTTCGTACTGACCATTATAGGGCTTGTCCTTCTGGCTTTCAGCATTCATCTCTATATGCCGATCCGTGCTATTCAGAATCCGGAGATAAACGAAACGAACTCCGAACGCTGGTCCAATTTCGAGAAAGCCTTCACGCGCGAGCAGTACGGCAGGACATCTATTCTTCAAAGGAAGGGTCCGTTCATAGATCAGATGAGGCTTTATCTGAAGTACCTGTCCTGGCAGTCCGGCAGGGTAGATGACGGATGGGACCGTTACCTGGGTGATACTGCCGGTTCCGCCGCTTCGATGGTCATGAAGATAATACTGATATTCGGAGCTATCTACGGACTTGTGGTACTGGGTATCAAAAGACCGAAACTGCTGCTCTATCTGGGTTTTCTGTTCCTGATGTCCTCTATTCTCTTCATATTCTTCATACTCAATTTCAAGACCGGGCTTGAGGCAACAGACCTTGGAGAGGTAAGGGAGAGGGATTACTTCTTCGGGGCATCTTTTGCCCTTTTCGCCATATTCTCAGGAATAGGTCTTGTTTCGGTATTCAGGGATTTCTTTTCGGAGAGATCAAGACTTGTCTGGCTTACAATGCTGATACCTGCGATCTCCTTCGGGATAAATTTTTACAGATGTGACAGATCGGAATCCTATTTCGCCCACGATTACGGCATAAATCTTCTGGAAAGCTGCCCCGAGAACGCAGTGCTCATAACCAACGGTGATAACGATACCTTCCCGCTGTGGTTCGCCCAGGGAGTGCTTGGAGTCCGCAGAGATGTCATAGTGAGCAATCTGAGCCTTATGAATACGAACTGGTACGTTGAGCAGCTGGTGGAAAAGGATTCCCTGCTTCTTGATTTCGACGATCTTGCGCTTATTGATCATCTGCATCCCGTCTATATCTGGGGTCCCCACTACTTCCATGTGAACTTGAGCGGTCAGGCAGAATCATCTCCATATGACGGTCAGATCCTGCGTACAACCTTCAATCAGGTATGGCCATGGGCCATCCTCGAGGATGAAATGGCAATGGCGCTGCCGACAGAGGGATTATCCAATCAGGGTGCTCTTACAATGCAGGATCTCGTTCTTCTGAATATGATAAAGAACAAACCTTTGCATGGTCGAGAAATCTATTTCGCAGGCACAGTCGCGCCTGAAAGCCGTCAGTTCCTTGAACATTACCAGGAGATGGAGGGCATTGCTTTTAGAATAACCGAGCATCCGGTCGTAGATGCGGTTAACGGTGTAAGAGGCTGGCAGCTTATGGAAAGCTACAGGTTCACAGGGGTCACGGATCCATCCATATACAAATGCGATCAGGCTATTCAGCTTCTGAAGAATTACGCGTCAGCATATAACAGGCTTGCATATCATTACCTGGCTGCTGGAGAACCGGACAGTGTACAGCTGGCTCTGGACGGGGCAGCACGCCTGTTCGTGACACTCCAGGATGACTGGGCGGAAGTATTGCCCTCCAGGGCAATGATAGTGGCGAAACTCGTAGATGGTCTATATGGACCTGAAGCTGCAGGGGATACTCTTCTGGCTCTTGCGGAAGAGGCATTGGACGATGCCCGAAGACTGGGCGATCAGCAGCTTATGCAATTGTCTCTTTCAATTGCCAGCATGGCCACCAGTTCGGACGGCACTTTCGGGTACAGACAGGAGATCGAGTACAGGAACCTGTTCGATATTCTTGATAATGGTTCCATAGCATTCGCATGGATGAAAATAGAGATATCTCTGATGTTCGCAGATTACATAGGAGCCTGGAACATCCTGGACAGCATAGTGATACCGGAAGATACACGTTCGATTGAACTGGCTGAGTACGCAAGAAGCTCTCTTGAGGATATTCTGCAGAATTCCAGGACCGGTGCCAGGGTGAATCCGCGGGACTGCGGTCTGTCGATATTCTTTGAATCCATTGATGAGAATTTATCCGCTGATCCTGGTCTCAACGAGAACGCAGACGCGGGATATATAATCGACGGCATGATCAGACTGGCATCCCGCGGACATATCATGTCATCGATATCAGCGGGTCTTGTCCTCTCCGATTACATTGTCGACCGGAACGAAGCTTCTGTGGTAGCCGGATATTCGTATAGATTGCTGGGGGATGATCCTGAGGAAAGCAGAAGATGGTCGGAATGGTACGTCACTGAAAGCAACAGGGTTTCACCGGAAGCCCTTGCATGGATGGCTGCCAGAGGTGGAAGGCCTTTTCTAATGTACGCTGCGCTCAGCGCAAGCAGAAATGTGTCCCCTTCGACTCTTGCAGAGATACTCCATGATCCCGCATTGTATGCAGGATCCGTGCCTGCTCCCGGCAAGGGGGCCGGCAGATATTCATGGGTCAATACGCT
>JAUWSL010000018.1 GCA_030610085.1 Candidatus Aegiribacteria sp. | reverse complement strand
ATGGACTTTGTGATGGAACACTGTTCCTCCTCTGGTGTATCATCAGTGCAGGATGCACAGAAAGGTCAGATTGAGCCGATGAAAGGAACCTTCAATGGATAAAAATTGTTTATCAGCGGGTGCTTGCCTGAAATTATCTATAGTGCAATATTTGCCATCTACTTTACTGAACCATTCGTAATAATGCATTTCTTGCATCAAGTGTTTATGGAGGAAGAATGATGAGAATAATATCTGCGACAGTATGTCTTACGTTACTGGCCTGCGGTATCGCAGTTGCTGCAGGAGATGGAGAAGCTACAAGGATCGGTGTTGTACCATTCGGCTATAGCGGTTCTGATGCCAGATGGGTAAGCAATAAGCTCTACGATGGTCTTGAGGATATTCTTGAGGATAGTCCGGAATATTCATTTATCTCCGATGGTGATCTCGAAGACGCGTTTGAGGATCTCGGTTTCAACCCGTCAGATTTTGAATACGGTGTTCCGCCTGATTTTGTGGTGGATGCCGGTATCGCTCTTGGAGCTGAGATGATACTCTACGGCAATATAGCACCTGCCGGAGAGGAATTTCAGGTTTTCTGGAATGTCAGTATACCCGCTTCGGGTAATACGATCAATGCAGACCCTGTCATGGTTATCAAGAATACAGATCCCGTTAAGTCACTCGCTGCAAGTATGATCGCAGAGCTTTCCGAGCTTATCGGCGGCAGAACCCAGCAGGCGCTGGATCAGGCTGCATTCAGTATCCAGATGAAGAACTGGTCAATGGCGATAATGTTCCTGAACCAGGCTCTCTCCGTTGACCCGACACTCCTGGATGCAAGATTTCTGCTTGCGGGAATCTACCTTGAAGCAGAAGTGGATTCGGTAGACAAGGCTCTCGAGGTTTACCAGAGCATTCTCGCTGAAGATGAAATGAATGCGGAAGCCCTTACCGGTATGGGAAATGTCTACCTTGCCATGGATGATCCCGCCTCGGCCAGGGTATACTTCGAGAATGCTACATCTATCGACCCTGAGAATGCGGACGCTTATTTAGGGCTCGCGGAAGCATACCAGGCGGTTGGAGAGCTTGATCAGGCTATTGCCAGCTTCGAAACAGCTCTTGCAGGCAACCCTGACAATCTTTCCATCAAGTTCCCTCTCAGCCTCCTCTATTTCCAGACGGAGGATTACTCCAGGGCAATACCGTACATGGAGGAAATCCTTGCTGTAAGCAGCAATATGAACGCTCTCAGACAGCGCCTTATTCAATCCTATGTCAAGATAGGTGATTACGGCAATGCTGCTGACCATGCGGTCATATATCTGGAATCTGATCCGGATAATCCTCAGAAGGTTCTCTACACTGCCCAGGTTGAATCATGGGCCGGCAGAACCTCCAGCGCGGTTAACAGACTGGAATCCCTTATCTCCAGCACAGGAAACCGTGAAGCTTATATCCTTCTGGCTACCATATACAGAGACAGCGGGCAGCGGAGTTCGATGCAGAATGTTTTCTCCCGTCTCAGCAATGCTTATCCGAACGATCCTCTGGCAAACTACATGATGGGTGCTTTCTACTACCAGAGCGGTTCAACGAAAGCTAGAATATCGGAGCTTGTTCCTGAGAACATTCCAGTATGGGAGGGTGCCATAAACGATTTGAATGTTGCCATATCCTATCTGTCTCATGTAACCGGGTACAGGGCAGGCAGCGCCCAGAGTATGATCCAGGCAGCCAATAATTCCATCTCTCTCTGTGAGGAGAAGATCGACCGGGTCGAGAGGTACAGTCAGTAACAGAATTCGGAAAACCCATTCTGTCTGCCTGAGTGAATATGTTCTCTGCATAAAGGGATACATAGCCAGAGCCTGCGAATTCGGTTACGCCATTTGATATGAATAATCGTAAGAACCGCTTTTTTAGAAAACTGGTTCTTGCATATCGATATCACATATCATTAGAATTTCAACACGATGGTGAGCTATTGAATATGAATTACATCACTATAATATATGGAGAAGTTTATTCGGATTAACTAAAAGAGGAAACATGAGTCAAACGATCAGCATTATCGGCGCCACTTACGCTGGCAACAAAGGTGCTGCTGGAATGTTATCAGCCACGATCATGCAGCTTGCGAAGCAACTACCGGAAGACACATCCTACAGAGTATTTTCGTTGTATCCGAAAAAGGATAGACCTCTTGCGCAGGCTGGAGTTGAAATTGTATCACTCCGATCAATCCCGCTCGTACTGGTCATGCCGATGCTTGCCGCTCTATTTGCTCTATTAAAACACATTCCAGGCTTAGGGAAGATCCCGCTTAAGTATCGACCGCTCCGGGTGCTGGCAGAGTCGGATATTCTGCTGGATCTCTCCGGGATCTCCTTTGCAGATGGAAGGGCATTGATACTTGTTTACAATGTATGCTGTGTCCTGCCGGCACTGCTGCTTCATATACCTGTTATTAAGATGTCACAGGCTCTCGGACCCTTCAGAAGTTTCCTTAATCGCAGAATTGCAAAAATCGTATTGAGCAGGATCAAAACTATTTTTGCGCGCGGCTCTATTACAGCAGAACATCTGGAGGAGCTTGGCCTTGTGAACTGGAAACGGTCTGCAGATCTGGCGTTTCTTCTGGATCACGACGAGAATAGCGATACATTGGAAGCATTAATACCGAAAGCTGATCGATCTCTGATTATTGGAGTATCTCCCAGTCAGGTACTTGAAACATATTGTACAAAAGCCGGTCATGATTATCTGGGGGAATTATCTTCTGTGATCAATTCCGTGGCTGACAGGACCTCTGCTCATGTAGTCATTCTAGCGCATAGCAATCTTGGTGAGGACAGCAGATCCAGAAACAACGATTATCATGTTTGCAGAAAATTATATGAATTGTGTAATAAACAAAATACTGTACTTCTTCTTGAAGACAGGAGTCCTGCGGAACTGCGGTCAATAATATCCGAGTGCGATGTGTTCATTGCATCAAGATTCCATTGCATGATCTCAGCGATCTGTACACATGTCCCGGTGCTTGTTACCTCCTGGTCACATAAATATCTTGAAGTCATGGCTGTGTTCGGCCTTGATTCCTACGTCGTCGAACTGCAGGATATTACGGAAGAGTCGTTAGCAGAAATGCTCATTTCAATAATAAATGATCGTTCTGCTATCTCGAAAAAGATGAAAGAGACCCTCCCTGATGTGTGCAGATCCGCCCGGATACAGATCGATGCTGTAGTACAGTTTCTGGACAGCAGAAAATATCCGAAACCGGGTGGCACGGCGAAAAAGCTGTTCGGGCAATTCTATTCCGATTTATTCAGAACATGCGCAATTGGACATTCTGCAAACGAATCGATTAAACAGTTCTGTGCCTCGGGCGGACTTGTATCAACACTGTTGTCCGAGAGAATGGCGAACGGATCTTCTGATGGCGCTCTTGTAGCGGATCTCCTGATAACAGAAGAAGGTCCGGTGCCACAGACCGTTCTTGTGGAAATACCATCGGATGTATATAAGTACGCAGGAAGCATATACAGTGATTTCGACCATGTCGATGGAATTTTGAATATCCTGAACAACAGGGAAGGGTGCTACGATATTGTTGCCCTGCCCTGTCAAATACGCAAGATCAGGAAATATGTCGAATCCAATGAACACATCTCGGATAGAGTTGGTCTTTATATTGGCCTGTGGTGCGGTCATGCAACCGATAGAAGACTTCTTCTCGATCTGCTTAAGAGGTGGCGCGTTTCCCTCGGTGAACTTAAATCATTCAGATACAGAAAAGGTCACTGGAGGGGATATTCGGAAATTCAACTGAAGAATGGCTCCCGTCTGAAAAAGCGGTTTGCCAGGAATTACGGACTGTTCCAGAATCTGTACGTTGACTGCATGCAGAGATGCTTTTCCTGCAGCGATCACTTCGCGGAAACCGCGGATATCAGTTTTGGAGATTGCTGGATGCGTGCACAGAAAACAGAAGAACATAAAGAGACGATGGTTCTTTCATTTTCAGATGTCGGGGAGAAAGCCATAAGGATGCTGGAAGAATCTGAAAGCGTTCGACTGAGTCGACTGGATCCGGTTCTTGCGGTGCAGGCTCAGAAAAGAGCTGTGATCTGGCACACATACAACACAGAAGCAAGATCAAAACTTGCCGGATTCTTCAGATTGAATATTCAGTCCAACCTTGGTATTACACCCAGAATAAATGATTATCTTGCTGCGGTTATGATACTGGCTGCATACAGAATTTTCAATTCCAGGTTGAGATTTCTGTTTTTAAGGCTTCCCTGGTGGGTACTCTACCCTTTTATGGCTGTTCAGAAACTCATGTTGAACAGATGATAATGGAACCTTGATAAAATGGGATTAAGGGATTTCTCTTTCAACAGCCGCATAGTCGGTATAGTTCTATTTGTACTGGTTCTTGCTGCAGTTGTAATGTTCGCGATAAAAGCGTTCGGCCGGGTAGATGCCTACGATTTCTCGGAAATTTCGCTTGTTGATATTCTTCCCGCATTTGCATTGATCACTTTAGGATTTGTGAACAGATTCGCTTTCTGGACTGTGCTGACCACCTCGTTCGGATTGAAGGCACCTGTCGTCATTGCTGGTCGAGCTTTTTTCTCCTCCCTGCTTGGTCGTTACATACCCGGCAAGATCGGTCTGTTCCTTATTCGTCTTCGAGCATATGAGAAATGCTCAAAGAAGATCGTTGCCGCTTCTCTGATAACGGAATACATTGCAGCAATGCTCGCAGCCTGCATAATTGTGATAATCGGCACGGTGTTTGTACCCGTGGCAAATCCTCTGCTTACTCGATGGCTGCCTGCAGGATTACTTCTGATTCTATCGGCTTTATTGCATCCCGCTATACTTAAGAGGGTTATCAATCTGTTCTTCAGAATTTTCAGGCGAACACCGCTTGATACGTTTCCCCGGATCAGGACGATACTGCTCGTAACAGGCGGATATATCCTTACCGGTATGCTGCACGGACTGGCTTTTTTTGTGATCCTTAATTCGTTTTCGCAGTTGAGCATTGAATTGTACCCGATAGTTACCGGTGCTTACTATCTGGCGAGCCTTGTCGGTGTTATCGCCATATTTTCACCGGGTGGGCTGGGTGTAAGAGAGGGAGTTCTGTTCATTCTGCTTCCTTTTGTGGTTAGTTCGCAGATAGTCGTAATATCAGTTATACTGATGAGACTCCTTACCCTTGGCAGTGAACTGTTCCTTTCCGGTGTTTCCAGTTTAATATGCAGATACTCAAAAGAGAAGGTACATGATGGATAAGAACATGAGGAGAACTGGTCAGAGAGCTGATTCCGGTGGTATCCTGCTATTGTCAGCCTTTTACGTCCAGGAACACAGGTTGAGTGCTCCTGATGGTTATTCCTTCCAGAATTGATACGATCTCCGGATCGTAGATTGATCCTGTTCTTCTTTTGAGTTCAAGAATCGAGTTCTCGATCGACTGGTTCAACAGACTGGCAGCAAAATCTCTTGAAATAGACAGGATCCTCGAAATGAGAGGTATTGATCTGCCCTTCAATTTCTCAGGTTTTCCTGAACCATCAAAATTCTCCGTCATATGTTTGATTCCCTTGACCACTTCAGGGGGAAGCTGAAACCGTGTTCGAGCTGGATCCGATGTAGAGAAATCCTCATGCCAGTCCTCCTCGGCTTTTTCCAGAATCGCGGCCGTAAGATGCAGCAATGCGGACATTTCAAGATCATCTATCACATCGGTTGTCATCCCCATTTCTCGTCCTATTTCACCTGCGATATTGGAAACGATCCTGCTGTAGCCAGCCTGTCTGCTGTCTGACATATCAAGTGAGTAAACCATGGCCTCGAGGCACTTCCAGCCGCTCTTGATCACATTGTTCCTCAGTTCAAGGTTCTTCAGCACTGTCTCGGTCTGCAGTATGAAGATCTCAATACGTTCCCTGTCAAGTCTCGTTCTTGGTGAAGGCCAGACCTCTAAAATGAGACCTTCTTCTCCCTTTCGCGATAGAGTGGGAGGACGGGAGGATTGAAAGCCGGTTGGATATGTCATTGATACGTTCTTCCAGGTTACTCTTACAGCCTCAGGCTCAGCGGCCTGATACAGGAAATTAGCAAGGATCCTGAGTGCTTCGACAGGGGAGTCAAGGCCTGTAAGGATTTCTGAATGCTTGCCAAGCTCGTTCTCAAGAAATCTGGTCCTTGAGTGTGAGCATCTTGCTCTATCCAGAAGAATTGACAATCCGGTCTGAATAGTCAGCATTGTAGCGATCCCGACGATCAGATTCCATTCAAATACACTTGATGAAGGTACTCTGGTCTGTATTGCCGCAGGGAGAAAAAAGAGAATGAAGAGTCCAGGATACGCAACTGATTCAATATAATATCTGAAATGCTGTTTCAAACCTGTCAGTCCTGAGAATTCAAATACGGACTTCTGAAGCTGATTCAGAAATACCGCGATTAGGACCGACCCCGAAAGTACTGCAGCGGTCAGATAATCGGTTTCAAGAATACTTGAACGGAACTGCTGGAGAATAAGAGCGGTAATCCTCAGCGAGATCAGACAGATAAGCATGAACTTTACTGAATGGAGAATGCAGTTTCTATATGTTTCCCCTGTTCTGACAGTGTGAATGAACATTCCAAAGAAAACAGCCGCAATAAAGCCGATTTCCTGCAGAACGGTGTATCCGGTCACAGCTAAGTATCCCTGAAAAACCGGGAACAGAGCTACCGGAAATCCTATTGTTCTATGACTTTGCATAGCTACTGTGAATATGAGACCGATCCAGATGCAGAAAAGCATGAAGTACTCATTGACTCCCGGAAGCGAAACGTAAAGAACAGGTACCCACAGGATAAGCAGGAGCAAAGCGGCTCCGGTGAACAGGGTCAATCCGTGGCTGGATTCTTTCACTTTCATACCGTGGTGCTCAATGATTCGTCTGATAGAATCGCTTCAAGAGCTGAAACGATTCGGGAATCGAATTTACTGCCCTTCTCATCTCTTATGACCTCAAGGGCGTTATCCGACCCGGATACTGTCCGGTACGATCTGTCACTTGTGATCGCGTCAAAATTATCCGCTACTGTGACGATTCTTGTCATGAATGGGATCTCACCGTAGCGAAGGCCATCGGGATACCCCATTCCATCAAGTCTCTCATGATGGCTTCTGATTATAGAGGCTACTTCTTCGTAACCTGACAATCCCGAGACAATTCTTGCCCCCTCGACTGGATGAGCCTCTACAATCTCCCGCTCTTTTTTCGTCAGCAGACCTCTTTTTGTGAGAATTGCAGCTGGTATCGCCAGTTTTCCGATGTCATGGAGTATTGCAGCGACCCTTAATGTCTGGATATTCTCAGGTGGAATATGAAGATATCTTCCGAGTGAACATGAAAGCTCCGCAACCCTCAGTGAATGTCCGTGTGTATAGTCGTCCTTGGAGTCAGCCAGCCTCGCAAGAGTAACTGCGGCAGCCAGAAATGACCTTTCACTTCGGAGGGAGTGTCCTACGGATTCCCAGGTATGGCCCAGAAGAAGAACAAGGTTTTCAAGAAGGCTGGATGGTATGCTCTGGAGAATGTTCTGTTCAGGGCCGGAAAGAACAATGATCAGTTCTTTGCTGTCCGATAAACCAAGAGCAGTTCCGGAGTTACTTTCTACTGTGAAATCCGTGGTAAACCTTCCTTTTGCAGGTAAGACGCCGCTTACGCTTGATTCTTTAAGACCGAGTTGTGCATCGGTACTCCACAAAACCCAGTCGTAAGATCCTGAAGATTTTGTTAGAGCCATGATGCCGCTTCCTTCATGATCGAAGAGGTTATCCTGAAGTATGCCGAGAAACTCCTCGTACGAAGAAGATCCCATCAGGCGCGTAGCCAACCTGTCCTGGCGGCTTATCTCACTTATCCTCTGTGTATTCCACTGATATCTTCTGTTAATTGATCTTCCGATGAAAGAAAATCCGGCCAATCCTGCGAATGCCAGCACCGCTCCGAGTATGCCATCATTGATCACCATGATGACAGTCATTATTGACAGGGGAAGTGCGGCTATATACGAGATCAATATTATTACCGACAATTTGCTGATATTCGAATCCTTTGCACTGAACAGGATATTTATGATGATCTCGATGAAGATCAGAATCGGCAGGACTGCGATGAGCGCTATCTGGCTCAGTGCTCCCGGTTGAAATCTCTGATAAACAGCCGGACCGTATTTCAGCAGGATAACCATAGTAATGCCAACAGCGAGGTATCGCCAGAATTCCCTGCCTGAAGTGGTTTTTCGAAGGAAGGTGCCTACGAGAATTGAAGCCAGGGCAAAGTAAGCGGTCGGGTCATCCGGCTGCAGAAAGAAAAGGGACAGAATGAAGGTTTTGTTCAGGGAGAACTCGAATAAAGGTAAGGACAGCATTGGCAGTCCGCCTGTCACCGCGCTTCCGATAGCCAGGACTGCAAGGAGTATCATAGAGTGCTGACCTGCTGCTGATACAGCTTCAAGAACGCTGCTGCCGATAATATCTGTTATCTGGACTATCATTCTTCGTCTATTCCTGATGCGAAAACCTGAACCAGAACCAGCTGCCATTCATACTCCCGGGAATCCACGGCTCCGGATATACCTATATGGGTATATGTTTCAGACATGCAGGCCTGAAGATGGAACGGGCTGATCAGGATCATGGACCACGCCTCCTGGAAGCCTCTTCCTCTTCCGATGTTCTCACCGTACATCGATATGCCTTCCGGGAGGATTTCGGGCAGGCTGCCGCGGCCGAAATGCGAAAACGATCCTGAGCAGGCGAGATTTCGGGCTCTTATAGAAGCCAGGCTGTCGAGAGTCCTGCTTGGCTCGAGGGCCGGTATGTTTCTGCTTCGTCTGATATTGTTCAATTCATTGAGTATCTCCGAAGGGCAGGCGGCTCGGGAAACCGGGATTCCAATGGCTCTCCTGAAGACATCTTCAGCTGTTCCCCCTGCGATTACAGGGAATAGCAGTACGATTGACGGTTCTGACCCGCTCTGCTGCATAACCTCCACCCAGTAAACTCCCTTCAGAGGAGTACCGAACGCAAACCTGCCCGATGAATCAGGATTGATCTCAAGAACTTCCAGCCCCGGAGTACCCACAGCTGTTTGAGGTTCACTCAGCAATTCGTATCCCTCAAGATAGAAGACAGCTTCAGAACCGGCTGCGGCCGTGGGCTCCAGGTTATAGGGGAGACAGACAGACGGAGGAGCTGTAACCAGGACAATATCGCCTCCTGGAGTCCAGGGGGCAGAACCGAAGTATCCCCATTCTCCCGAAGTATCCGCAAGAATTGAATCGAGTTCATCGCTGTCTCCAGGCATAAGTCTTACACCTGAAAGAATACCGAACCAGTTGTTCGACGCAGCCAGAATGGGCATTTCCCCGCCTGAAGGAATATATCCAATTGATGATATATCGGAGGCAAGACTGTCCAGCTGAGGAATCCGCTGAGGCGGCTCATCTGCATCCGCCCTCCGTGGACAGATGAAGATGAATATCAGAGCTGCTGTGCAGAAACAGGTTCTCATGGATTTCATTATACTTGAAAAATACTCTCTAACGTTAGAATGAAAAGAGGGCTCTACTTTGAGAATTCTCCTGGTTCAGGCACCCACAGGTCGACCAGAGGCTCCAATCTACCCAATCGGGCTGGCTTTCATCGCAGGACAGCTGTCGCGTCACGAGCTGATGGGTCTGGATCTGAGCCTTAGTAATAACTACAGGGTACCGCTCACGAACGCAATAGAATCATTCTGTCCGGAGATCATCGCTGTCTCTCTCAGAAATATTGATGACAGCTCGTACCCGGTCACCTACTCCTACATTAAACCTTTTTCTGAATTAATGGATGTACTGGAATCATGGGAAGGAATCGTGATATCCGGAGGTACAGGATTCTCCATATATCCTGAAATTATCCTTGAACGGTTTCCCAGGATCGATTACGGGATTCCCGGTGAGGGTGAGAGAACGCTCCCTGAACTGATAGATCACCTCGAGAAAGGTTCATCTATAGAAGGGTGGAGCGGAGGGAGGATGCTGCCCTGGAAACAGGCAGACCTCGGAAGTCTGTCACCACCGGATTACAGGTTCATTGATATTTCCCTCTATACCATTCCTGACTCGATAGGCATACAGAGCAGAAGAGGCTGCGCGTTCAACTGCAGTTACTGTACGTACAGTTATTTAAGCGGATCCAGTTTCAGATGCCGGTCAGTGGACAAGGTTATAAGGGATGTAAGGGAACTTGAGGATCTTGGAGTGTCTCGATTTTCGTTCGTTGATTCAGTTTTCAACGCTCCTGAGAATTACTTCGAAGAGCTGCTTTCAGCCCTTGAGGAATCTGAATGCGGAATATCATGGAGCGCCTGGCTTGATCAGAATGTGACCCTTTCTCAACTTGTGAGAATGAAGACCGCCGGTGCTGTCAAGGTGGATTTTTCTCCCGATGCTATTACAGACAAGGGACTGAAAAAGCTTGCCAAGAGAGGGAGGGCCGCGGATCTTCTGCCGATTGTTACCAGCGCAAGGAGTGTGGGGCTTCAGGTTGGAATAAATTTCTTCAGTAGCAATCCCGGTGAAGGTTTCCTGGCTTTTCTCAGAAAAATATGGTTTATGCTCAGGGTCAGATCTACACTCGGCTGGAAATCGACATTTGTGAATATCGGTACGATAAGGGTGTACGCCCATTCCCCGCTGGCAGGATATATGAAAAGAACAGGCAGTGTGGACGAAGACTGTACTTTTTTTGAACCTGTTTTCTACAGATCACGCGGACCGGGGGACTGGCTTTACAGGCTGTTCCAGAGGGTGCGGAGATTAAAACATGGTTGATACTGAGTACTGTTACAGGTTCGGCCTGGTAGGGTGGCCTCTTCAGTTCTCTCTATCTCCTCTGATTCATAAGGAATTTTTCAGATCAACCGGCCTCAGCGGTGTATATGGCGCTTACTCCGTTTCTCCTGAGGGATTCACAGAAACGGTTTCAGAGCTGCTGGGCAGTGGTATCACCGGCCTGAATGTTACATGCCCCCACAAGCCTGCTGCTGCCGGCATGTGCGACGAACTGGAGGGTCAAGCCAGGGATCTGAAGGTGATCAACACATTGAGAAAGGTCAACGGGCATATTACGGGTTACAACACTGACGTCTATGGTTTCAGCCGCTTCATCGATGAATGTAACCTCCCTGAACCTTTTTTCTTAACGGGCAGCGGAAGCGCCGCCCTGGCAGCCGATCATGTTCTTCATGAAAGATGCCTGGAATATGAGCTGTTCTGCAGGGATCCCGGTAAATGGAGCGGCTTCACTCCAGCTCGAAAACTGAATGAGCTGAACGATTCTTTAAAACATACGGGTGCGGGAACTGTCGTGAACGCGACCACTCTTGGCTGGAAAGATGATGATATCTTTCCTCTGGATGGATCTCTTCTTGAAGGTATGGTTTTTGCCGATCTGAATTACAGCATTTCCTGGCATTGGAGAAACGATCTGCGCCATCAAGGAGTGAATATATTTACAGGTGAAGCAATGCTTGTGCATCAGGCCGCGAGATCCTTCGCAATATGGACTGGCATCATGCCGGGAACGGCCGCGGTTCTTGAAATGACGAGAGAGAAGCTTGAAGAAATGAAGAAGGGTAGTGATTGCAGTTGAATATTGACGCCGGCTGGATCGAAAAGCGTTTGAACGATGGATTTTCAAAGGATGATCTGAAAGCGGTTCTTCTGTCATCGGACGCAGAAGCCGATCTTCTGTACAGGGCTGCCAGGGAAGTAAGAAGGAAGCTGTTCGGGAACAGAGCCTTCATAAGAGCTGTAATCGAATTCGCCAATACATGCAGATGCAGCTGTGTCTATTGTGGAATGAGAGCGGAGAATACGGAAATTACCAGATTCACGCTTGACCCCGATGAAATAGTATCCGTAGCTGAGATTGCTCTGGAGAACGGCATAAGGACTTTTTTTCTTCAGGCGGCCGAAAGTGAGGAGTACAACGCCGAATGGCTCGGGGATGTTATTCGGAGGATCTCCGATATGAATATGATGGTGCTTCTCTGTGTCGGGATACACAGGGAAGATGACCTCGACTACTGGTTTGAGGCCGGAGCCAGAAAATTCATACTCAAACACGAAACCTCCAGCAGAGAGCTGTTCGAAGAGATGAAACCCGGTTTTCTGCTGAAGGACAGAATACAGTGGCTTCGCACTCTCCGTGAGCACGGGTATCACATTGGATCCGGACCGCTCCTCGGGCTTCCGGGGCAGACAGTGGATTCTCTGGTTGATGACCTGATCCTTATGAAGGATCTGAATGTTGACATGTCAAGCATTTCTGTCTTTCTCCCCGCCAGGGGAACACCTCTGGAGAGCTACCCCGTTGGTGATGTCGATCTTGGTCTTCGTTTCATAGCAGCCATGAGATTATTTCTGAAGAACACACTTATACCCGCAACGAGTACGTTCGAGCGCCTTGCTGAGGATGGTCAACTTCGGTGTTTCAACGCGGGAGCCAACGTTATTACAGTCAACATGACACCTCCAAGGTTGAGAGATGATTACGAACTATACTCCAAGCGGTTCTATGTTGGCCTGGAACATGCCCGTAAAACGATCATTCGAGCCGGCCTGATTGAGACGACAGAAGCGGAGCTGTTCGGGAATTAATGCAGCAACCTTGCACACAGTGTGAATGCCTCTGCACTTTCATAAACCGGAACTGGATATATATTTAATATTTCATCTAGTAAACGGGCAATAATCCCGGTACATTTCTGGTAAGTATCATGCATTACTATGTATGTTATGAAAAACTCAATGAATAGCTCCGCTCGATATGCATTCAGCCACACAGGAAAGACCTCCGGTGCAGCGCTTGTCATTGCCCTTGCCGCTTCGTTTGCGGTGATGCTGTCAGTTGCCCTTCTTATCGGATACATTTCCAGAGTTGTCGACCAGCAGGTATTTCTTGAACAGAAGACTCAGGCAGGACTCTCAGAGAAAAGCGCTGTTGCCGCGCTCTGCATGGATTTCAGGAACGATCGGATATCCGACTTCAGTGATCTTCCCGAATACAGTATCGGGACAATGCACACCACATTCACTCTTGTTGAGATGGATGTTGTCCCGCCCAGAGAAGTCCGGTTTCCGCTGGGATGTTCTGAGACAACTGCGGTTTTTCCGGCCGGTAAGTACCTCTTTCTGATCTGTGAATCGGAGAACGGCCTTGAAATTGATCTCATCGACAGTTCTACTTTAAGCAGTCTAGAAGGTTTTCCTGAATACATGCCTGCGAATCCGGAAGTCTGGACTGCTGCCGGAGTCATCTCCGATGGAGAGCCGATGCTGATGGTGGTATTCAGGGAAGGGGAGGAAGACACTGTTCATACAGTGTTCAAAGATGCTTCAATTGAATCCATGCCCGTGAATCTACCTCTATGGAACAGCTTATCACTGGTTTCCGCAGGCTTCTACGATGATGAACCTGCTCTGCTTGTTTCAAACGGGAGAAACAGAGCTCATCTGGTAATGCCTGCCTCCGAAAGTGTTCTCTTCGCTTTCAGTGAATCCGGAACAACTCCTGCGTTTCTCAGTAACGGCAGCATCTACGGGGAAATTGGAGATATCAAGGACTCTCCGAATTCAGATCTCCCGATCGTTGATGTTCTCTCCGGTGATTTCGACATTGATGGAACGGAAGATTTGTACTGGGCCGGCCCGAACAGTTTTTCGTTTCTATCTGGTTTCAGAAATCGCCTTCATCGTGATACATTTCCGGGAGGAACCCTGACAGCCTGGGGCGTGATCGAGGGAACATTCAGAATCGCAGGAAGATGGATGTTGAACGATGGATCCATTGTCTGGAGAACACTATCCCTGAACGGTTTTCAGGAGTACCCCGGAATCGGCCCCCTCACCCTTGACTGGGAAGGCCGGATCGAATCCTCGCGCGGGATCATGCTTGGCTCCTCGGACGGATATTTTCGGACGGCCTCAACCGATCCTGATCATTCACGAGAGTTTTGTCCTTCAGGGAGAGTACTGATGACCGATCTCGATGGTTCCGGAACGGACATTCTCTCTCTTGGAGAAGATGGATTGAGTTTGTTCTTGAATCCACTCACCGGGGATGGATTTCTTCTTTCGCTCAGAGTGAGGACGGATGGAAATAAAGGTAATATCCTTGATAACATGTGGTGGATATCCATATATGGAAACAGAGATAATGCACGGGTTTATGCCGGAAGGGAGGGAATCGGTGAAAGCTGACAGGCAGGGTATGACGCTTGTAGAATGCGTAATGGCCTCGTTTGTTATGCTGCTGGTTCTTGGAACGGTAGTATTTGCCATTAACTTTTTCGTTCAGGGCAGCAGAAAAATAGAACAGAGAAGGAGCGCGCTTCTGATCGCGAATTCAGTGATCTCATCGTACAACTCAGTAGAACTTCCGGAAACAGGTGTCTTCACTGAAACCGAAAATACAGGCGGAACAGATTTCAGGATACGAAAGGCCATCACAGAAATATCTCCTAGTATTCTTGAACTGAGCGTATCAGTGACTTGTGAGAATAATGTGGATGTTGAACTTGTAAGAAGATTCTACGGAATGGAAGAGTGAATTGGAGGAGAATATGAAAGGAACGGAGAAAAAGTATCGAGAGGGAGGTTTCACGCTTGTTGAGGTCATTATCACAGCGTTGATCCTGGCTATCCTCCTGGCTGGTATTGGTGTTTTCTTCACGAACATCTTAAAACAGTCCGATATAGTGGATGACAGAACTCAGGCCATGGAGCTCACAAGGCAGGGATTGGAGGAGATCATGACACTCGATGTATCCGAAATGCCGCTCGGGTTGACCGCTCCGGATACAATCGGACGTTTCGAAAGATGTTTCGAAATATTCGAGTACGATCCTCTTTATCCACACGCGAGACTTGTTCAGTGTATCGTTTCGTGGACCGGAGCTTCCGGGTATGAAACCTTCAGTTTCAGCACAATTCTATAAGGTGGTGTAAAATGATAAATCGAAATGAATCACGAAAAGGAATGAGCCTTGTCGAGATTACTATCGTTCTTGTAGTGCTTCTGGTGATCTTCGGTGCTGTTTTCCTTTTCTTCACAAGAGGTACCGAGCACTTTGAGTTTTCCAGGCGACAGAACGAGCTGATCACAATCGGACGTATGGCTCTTGAAGAGGTAACCGATGAGATCATCTACGCGGGGTATATGCCGATGGGTGGCTGGGACAATGACGAGTGGCATCCGGTCGTCGCGGCGGAGGATGAACAGTTCGAGTTCTATGCGGACTGGGATGGGTCAGAAAAACCCCTTATCAATTCGGACTACAGGCTTGTAAGCATCGTAAACGAGAGTTTCCAGATCACCGATCGCGCCGGTGATGTGAACTTGATCGGAAGTAATATAACTTCCTTTGACCTTGGCTATCTCGATGAAATGGGCAACCCGCTCCCCGAACCTCTGGATTCTCTGGACAGAGATCTTGTCAGACATGTTCAGATATCCATTGTACTCAGTGATACATGGGGCAGTCAGACCTACGATACTGAACTTCACACGACTATTTCCCCGCGAAATCTGGGAGTGAACCATAATATCAACCCTGCCTTCTGGCCGCCTCCGGAACTCGAGGGGCTGATCGCTTTCAACGTTCCGGGAACCGGTGAGACTCATGACCCGAATGAAGATGAGCTGCTTATGATTAACAAGATGCTCTTCTGGGGGCTGAGCGTTATACAGCTTAACGACGATGAGATGGCGACCTTCGATTTCATTGGAGAGGGTGTAACCCTGATCGTACTCAGGCACAGGGATGCCGGCGGTGTCTTCCCGCATCCTGGGGTGCTCAATAATCCCCTTGCCGCGCCTCTGGAAGTTCCTGTTGTCACTCTGAACGCAAGGGATGCCGTGGATATCTTCTCAATGGGTTCTTCTTTTATGGAACTGAGCAATGAGAGAATGACGGCTGCCAATACATGGCATCCTGTAAATGAAGGACTGCCGCAGCCGGACTCGACATTCTATCAATACATAATCGGGTCTGGAGGCCTGCAGTCGGTTGTTGATAATCTTATCTACAATTCTCCCGGTGATACAGTTCTTACATACTCCGATTCCGTAGCAACCCTTTCCGGAGTATGCGTAAGAGATGAAGCGACTTTCCATCGCAGGGTACACTTCAGTTCCTACGATGCAAGCGAATACACCACTCCCTACGGCTGGAGACTGTTCTACAATGTCATTCAATGGAGCCTGGGCATACCACCTGAGGAATACGGTGATGTGCTGGAAAAGGAGGACTTTGAAGATCCGGAAGATTACGGTGGCGCACTACCGACACAGGTATCGAATGCTTACTGTTACGTTGTGTCTCCTTCTGTCACGCTCCCCGCAATGACCGATGCGTCCGATTCCGTCATTCTGAGGTTTTCCCACTGGTACTGGTTTGTAACGATACAGACCGGAGGGTTTATCGAATTTTCCACTGACAGTCTCAACTGGGATATGATCCATGAGTGCGACGTATACTGGCTCTCAGATGGATACAACGAAAACTCCGGGCCGCATTTCAAGGCCGGTTTTGGGGTACCGATATTTACCAATCAGCTCCATCCTGGCCACCCGAACGCTCCAGATTTTACCTGGGAGTCTATAAACCTCGACAGCTTGCGCGGGCAGGATATCTGGGTCCGTTTCGTCTTCGGTTCGTATCTGATGAAACCCGAGAACAAGGATGGATGGTTGATCGATGATCTGGAGGTTATTCTGTCCAGTGACCATGGTTCAGGGGTCGTAGAGGAAAGGATCGATACGTGGGGAGATAACATCAGGTTCTGGCATCATTACGAGTTTGCGCCCTGGGCAGACTGCTGGTGGTACAACGATCTTCACTCGTGTGATCCGATTTTCCCATACGAACAGGGTTACGCCTGGACGACATGGGGACCAACCGCTTACATAGGACCATGGCAGCACGGAGGGACCAATGATACATGGGAGATCGGAGTCATAACAAACTTCTGGCCGGATCCGGATCCCGAACCGGTATTTTCTATAGTCGGTAACCACTACGTTGGAACCGCCCTGACGATCAATGAAGGTGAATATAACTCCCTCGAGACGTCATGGCTTCTCTCCGAAAGGTATGAGATGGCTCCCACTCTTGATTATGAGATCATCAGGCTGGGTATGCTCAAGTGTTTAAGGGTGGCTCCTGCCGATGATGTTTTTATTCACTTTGCTTTCTCAGACTCGTTGATTCCTCCTCCCAGGGATAGCCTGGACCAGTGGGTAGAAGTCTTTCAAACCATGGGCGTGAATGAAGACTACTTTGAATTTGAAGTGATGGATGTATCGGAGGCATTCAAGGAAGATGGCGACGGTATGACTTACTACTGGATACTGTTCTCAATTATTTCGAGTCCAAATGTAGAGTGGGGCGGATGGAATTTAGACAACATTTACATATACGGTGCCAATATCATCTAGGAGGAGTATCATGAAACGAAATAAAAGAGGTGGCTCCGCGCTGGTTCTGGTCATGATCTCCGCAGTGGTACTTACTATCCTTGTAGGTGCGCTGTATATGCTTTTCGAGTCCAATATCCAGACACAACGATGGACAAACGAGCAGATCCAGGCCAGATGTACCGCCGAGGCGGGAGCTAATCTATCGATCTACATGCTGATGGGTGGCATTGATGTGCCTGAAGGGACCGATGCGGTCAGAATACTTCCCGATTCCTCATCTGCAGATGAATGGTTCGATCTGGGTGGAGAACTTGGATGGGTTCAGGCATGGATCGATCCCCATGATAATAATGTAGAGATGAGCGCGGCAAAGGCTTACGAAGTGAGGGTTCTTTCCAAGGTGGTCTCGGAAGATCAGATCACCTCCTACGGCATCGGGACTATGATAATGCCAAAGAACTTCGCTGTGTTTTCCACTTTCCTGAACGAGGGTGGAGGCGGTTCAGATTTTTATTATGGAGACGGATACAGGTTCGACGGGCCCTTCCATACGAACACCTCCATTAATATCTCAAGCTTATCCGGAGGCAGGGACAAGGACCCCTGGTTCTACACGCTCTCGATGTCGGACGATGAGTACTACTATTACGACGGGTCGTCTTACACACCAACATCGGCGGTTCAGATTGGAGACCTCTGGATCGAGCCTTACGAAAAGATGTTGATGGGGGAACCCTACTTTACACTGGGAGCCGATACCGTAGCCTTCGGGTCATCCGAGGTTATGTGGGAAGCAGCCTACAACGCTGCTGCAAGCGGAGGACTTCTGCTCAGCGGGCTGGCCGACGGAACCAGGATGATATTAATGGATTCCACACTTCTTGTGCTCGAAAACGAATTAAGTGCCGTTGTCACTTACGACCTTAGCAGCTATTCCAACCCGGTTGTCTGGGTAGATAACGCTGACAACGAGACGGTTTATCTGAAGGGTATCCTGACAACCTCGGACACAACGGGTCTGAGCATGCCATTGACCATCGGTGTCAACGGCACTCTTGCAATGTCCGGTTCGCTTCGGTACCGGAACAGGGATCTGCTTGATCCGGACAACGATATCATGCTCGGTATCATCGTAAAGAAAGGGAACTTTGTCATAGCCGAAGATCCGGACAATCCCGGATGGACAGGTTCTGCAGAATGGGATTCCTGCTGGACCATAAATACCTGGAATGTTGCAGATCTGGAATTCGATGGGATTGTAATGGTGCTGGATAGCCTGCTGCAGCTGGAGGACGTTGAATTTGCGAACCGTGATCACTGGCCTTCCCCCAGGGTCACACTCAGATTCCTTGGTGGCATCATTTTGAACGAGCTGGGACCTTTATCCCATGACTTTACATATGGCTACAGGCACGAAGTCATCTACGATCCCAGGCTTATGACAACGCACCCGCCGTTCTATCCTCATAGCGGTATCTGGGATATCGCCTACTGGGAGGAGAAGCCTTTTATGACTGAGAGTGACATAGGTGATAACTGGCAGTAGCATGCTGAAAAGGATCATTGAAACGATAGATCCGTCAGCAAACAGAAACAGCAGCGTGAGCCGCAGGGGTGCGGCTCTCGCCGTTGTTTTCGTTGCTATGCTCGTTCTGAGCATTCTTGCCGGGGCCGTGTACATTCTTTTCGCGTCCAATCTCAGATCTCTGAACTGGACAATGGACAGGATAAGTGCCCGGTTTGCAGCTGAGTCGGGTGTAAGGCTTGCAATACACTATCTGTCTCTGGATCCAAATCCTCCGGCGGGAACCGAACCTTTTTATCTTCCGGGCGACAGCGCGGGATGGATATCGATTCCGGGAGTGGATGACATGGCTCTCGTGGTTATAGATCCGTACGATTTCGCGGAAAGACCGTTCGCCAATCCGGGAATGGAGATCAGAAGCCGCGGCATATCCGGTGAAGGGACCAATACCGTTGTTGCCAGGTATGTGCCCGATTCCCCCTCCAGGTACGCATTACTGCTTGATGGATCGATTCCCGCCGGTTTCTTCACAGATGGAAGGGTGATAGACGGTCCTGTTCACTCCAACGGAACCATTGTTTTTTCGAGCGCTTCACCTGATTCAGTGAACGATCCTTCAGCACTCGAGATCTCCACGACAACAGAAGGAGGTTTCTATTTTACAGGATCCGGCTACTCCGAGGTTCCACATCCGGAGGGAAGCAGTATCTGGGTACAACCATATCCGAGCCACCGTAGAGGCAGCCCCTACTGGAATACCGAAGCCCGGAGAATCGATTTCACAAGGCTTCACGACTACTTCTACGGATTGCGATCGGACGCCGCTGGGCAGGGTACCATCATTTACGGAGTGAAGAGATTACTGTTCGACGGGGAGACTATCCGGTTCAGGAAGGGAATACTCAATCCGACAGAGGTAATACAGCTTTCTCCCGATTCCAATCTTGTCTTCATTGAAAATGGCGGCCTGCCGGTCTACATGAAGTCGTTGAGCGCGCTGACAGTACCTCTCACTGTGATATCGACCGGCCCCGTTTATATATCAGGCATGATTGACGGAGGGACATCCATGAATGGGGGGCCGCTCGGGATAGTCTCACTGAGGGATATCATTGTTGCAGTCGATCCATCGCAGAGTGGAGCTTCGGACTGGCCTTATCCCTGGAACATCGATACAGATCATACTTTAAGTATAAGGGCCTACCTGGCCGCTCCATCCGGAGAGCTCCGCGCGGAAACCGTATTTTATCCCAAGGAAAAGGCGTATTTCAGCGTGATGGGAGGTGTGCTTGAGGCGAAGTTTGGAAGACTTGGAACAGCTGACATGGGTTATTATCTGTTTATTTCATACGATGATGGGCTTTCAGGGGTCCGACCTCCCTACTTCCCGATACTTGAGCACTGGACGATGATCTCCTGGGAAGAAAATCCCGATTTCGGTGATGCCAGCATTGAGGATAACCTATACTAGGGGCCGGGCCTAACATCTAAACATTTTGTCCGTTTTATTATCATGTTTTCAGGACTGAGTTTTACCTGTAAAGGTTTCTTTCTCTTTGATAATTCTTCCGATTGTCACAACGTGCAGATTAATAAACTCAGCAAGTTCCTTCTTAGTGTATCCATGCTTGGAATATGCTGTGAAGATCAATTCATTTCTTGATTCTTTAATAAGGAATCTGAGATCTTTAAAGAGTGAGGATAGGTTCTCTCTGCACGCATATCGCTGTTCCCTTGGAATGTTAATATCATCCTTGTATTCGCTGATTCTGTTTATAAGTGCTTCCATAAAACTTTTGCTGCCCAGAATAGTACCAGTTCTGATATCCTTCATTGGTGAATCAGCGTTGATGCCATCCATAACGAAGTTTATATAACTTCTGCGGGCAAGTGAAAAGTTACTATCAAACTGGGCTAGAATCCAGTCTGTTGTCAGGAATGAAGTACTTTTTTCAGCAGTACCAATAGTATGACAATAGCTGCTCCATTTGTATTCTGCTGGATGATTTACAATTCCAGCTCTTACAGGATTGAGAACGATATATCGGCACAGTTCAAGGAGATAGTTATCTCGTTGTACTAAAATAGCTTTGAATCTTCCCTGAAATACATGACCAACACGATCATGTTGCTTATTAAAATACTGGGCATAAATAGAGTTTAATCTGTGTATTCCTGCTGACAGATTGGCATCAGGAGTTTCTATAAGTATGTGGTAATGATTGCCCATAATACAGTATCCATGACATATGAAGTTGAATGCTTTCGTACAAATATCAAGAGTATCAAGAAATTTGTACATGTCATCATCATCTATGAAGATCATAGCTTTACCGTTGCCACGTGCCGTGATGTGATACAAGGCTCCCGGATATTCGATTCTCAATTGCCTGCTCATTTTACCAGTTTACTCATAAGCGGGATGCATTTCAAGTGTTGAAATGTTGAAAAGAGAAGTTCTTAAGAAATATACGTCCGTTAGTAATGTTTAAATTATTCAGCCCAACATCATAAGCTCAATAATCCAGATAATAAAATAGACAAAATGTTTAGATGTTAGGCCCGGCCCCCTAGATTTCTCAGGTTATCGGCGAAGAATTTGGCGTAATCTCCCGTCGGGAACGCTGATTCAAGGGCACCCGAAGCAAGCCGGATGCTTTCTTCAAGCGGCATCGTGTAGCGCATTACCGTGAATTTACTGCGGAAATCGGCTACTTCGGCGGCAGTATCCTCATTTCTGATGATAATCCTCGCCATGAATTCAGCCAGCTGACCGAAATCGTCTTCATCCATTCCGAACCTCGTCATTTCGGAAACACCTGTTCGGATACCGCTTGAGGACAGGAAAGATTCGTCATAGGGGAGCGCCTGGTAGTTAACTATGATATTGTTCTCCTGAAGACGGTCGGCTATAATGGAGCCTTCTCCATGTTCTGCTACACGGATAACCACCTGATGGGTATGGGTATAGCCGTCCGAAGGATCACCTTCCACCGCAAGGCCGTTATCGGCAAGGTGTTTTGCGAAGGCTCTGGCGTTTGAAAGAACCCTGTCCTGATATTCATCCTTGAACGCATTCATCTCCGTGGTAGCGACAAGAAGACCAAGAAGAGTAGCAAGATGATGGTTGCTTGTACTGCCAGGGAAAGCTCTGCTCGTGATGTCAAGCCAGAGTTTCCGAAGAGGAGTTTTCTTTGCCATATTGCTGACAACCACACCACGCTGCGGACCGAAGAATGTCTTGTGTGTGGAACCTGTAACAACATCCGCGCCATCGGTAAGCGGAGCCTGAAACGCTCCGTAGATCCCCAGTACATGAGCCATGTCGTACATGATGACCGGCCTGTCTTCCCAGCTGGCAACCTCGTCAGCAAGTTCCCTGACCGGCTCAGGATAGAGGAACATGCTCTTTCCGAAAATAACCAGCTCCGGGCGAACCCGGCGAACAGTTTCAAGCATCTTCGGTACGTCTATCCTGTAGGGGTTGCTTTCCATTACCGGGAAGTTGACACAGCGTTCCTTGCCCGTTTCAGGATCCATGTCAACGAAATTGAAAAGCGCTCCGAAGGGCTGGCTTGAAAGATGACCTCCAAGCCCCAGATCGTTATTCATGACTGCACGCAGTTTTCTGAACGTACCCTCAGGAGTGGACCTGTTGACGAATTTGGTCACTCCTTCAAATATGACCTCGTTCGCCATCTGTCCGCTTATGGTTCGTAATTCAACTTCCAGGCACTGAAAATACTCCTTTAGCGCTTCTCCCGTTTCTTCCTCTATCCTTCTGATGAAATCGGTCCCGTGATAGAAATAGACATCCCTGCCCTTCATCCTCTTATGCTCGGCATATCTGCCGGCAGGATCGCATATCTCACAGATCTTGACAAGCGGGCTGGGAGTATTCTCAGAGGGGATAAGATTAATGCACTTTCTCTGTCTCCATAGATTGTTCTCACGTATTCTTCCGAACAGGTCATCCATTTTTTTCGACAAATCGGTCATGAATCAGCTCCTTATCAGTTCAAAGCTGGTTTTATACAGTTTCCAGCGATCCTCTTACTATGTCCGGTGACAGTACAATAATGCATGCTCCCTTGTGATTGTCCAAATCTCCGGTGATCTCCTCGATTGAAGCTATTATCTCGTCAAGTGTATCGCCCGGGACGAGTGCGAGAATAGTTCTGGGTTCAGGTTTGGAACTGCCAAGTACATCAAGAAAGCCCGCAAAAACGGGTACTCCAGACAGGATCTGCCCCATCAGGCTTCCTTCGTGGGTTATGGCTCCGGGGAGGCCCATTTCCAGGAAGAGTTCGATTATATCATTGTAGATATCCTCTTCCTGGACTGTTACAAGTATAAGTTTATTGAAGGTCCTATCCTTACTGGAATCAAGTGCGGTTGCGGGGGAGGCGTGGTAAAGGAAGGCTTCTCTGAGGGCGTAAGAGGTTGAACTGCTAAGCATCTCGTATCTTGATCTACCGGCTCCAAGCACTCTGCTGGCTACAGCAAGCAGTCTCAGATGCATTTCCGGATCTTCAGGGGGGCCTACGATCGCGCAGAACACATGTACACTTCTGCCGTCCATCGCATCGAAGGCTACTCCTTTGTTTGAAATGCCCAGGGCAAGCACGAATTCCTTCATGCCTTCGATCTTGCAGTGAGGGATCGCGATTCCCCTGCCGAAACCTGTTGAGCCCATTTCCTCTCTTTTAAGCAGACCCTGCTCGATGTTTGCCAGATCGGTTCCGGCAGCTTTCGAGGATCCTGCTATAAGCTCTGCAAGGCTTCTGATGATCTCTTCCTTTGTTCCTCCGGCAAGATCGATCGTACAGACTTCCGGTGTCAGGTATTTTGAAATATCCATATTTACTCCAGTTTTGCTCCGCGTATTACTGAATATCTTGAAAGCGGCGGTCCGGTAAGTTCATTAACCAGTACGGAGAATAGTACAATGTTTATAAGTGTGATGGTGATCTCACGATTAACTGCAAAATAGGGCATCGTATCAAGAAATAGCACAAGGCCGATAGCTACACCTGCCTGTGGAAGCATTCCATATCCGAGGTATTTCTTTATAAGAGGATCCGATCGGGCTGCAGTTGCTCCTATACGTACCCCTAAGATCTTTCCAGCAGCCCTTGCAAGAACGAAAATTCCACCCATCAGAAGGATATGAGGGGAGGTCAGGACGGCAATATTCAGTTCGGTACCGGCAATCGCAAAAAATGCTGCGTAAAGGGGAGGAGAAATCGAGTCGAGTGAATTGATTATCCGATAGGTTTTCTTTGACATATTCGCAAGGACAGCACCGGCAGCCATACTTGCAAGAAGTGCACTGAGATGCAGACTGTTGGAGATCGCGGACAGGATCAGAATGACCCCGAGGGATATTATCAGGATCTCGTTGATCCTTCTCCTTCTTCTGGTCAGAAAATGCAGGAACCATCCTGCAGCGGCTCCCAGTAGCAGTGATGAGAGGATCT
>JAUWSL010000074.1 GCA_030610085.1 Candidatus Aegiribacteria sp. | reverse complement strand
GAGTCAAACCATCCTGTTGGATCTAACACCCGGAGGGAAGCAAGACGCCTGTTCCTCGGGTTCCTTTATCAAACCCGATACTGTGAAAAGAAAAAGAATCTGCCAGACCGGATTCCTGATAAGGAGATTATTTACGAAGTATCTGAGCCTGCTGCCGATCGTATTGCACTTCAATTCGTTCTTCCTGCGGAACATCCTTTATTCCTTCTTCGCTCCCCGAAGGAAATGATGAGCAAGGTATCCCAATGCAAAACCGATAAGGGCAACGAAGAAGATAAGGATTATCATGGACATGCTTATCTTCCAGAAGAGCAGATGCACTTCCGCTACATTCGAGTTCTGAACCACGACTACAACAAGCAGGATAGTCAGGATCAGGATCGCGATCATTTTAGGCTTCATAGCAAACCACCCTACCGGGATATGAAGAGAAAGTTCATGAACATTATCTATGCGGATTCGAGTTCGCTGAGAAGTTCCTGTATAAGATCTTTGACAGTAGTAATTCTGTCTATGCGATGCGCATTCTGCCCGCAGAAAATAAGGCCGTTGTCCACATCACCAAAATAGGAATTTAAAAGCGCCAGTGCGATACAATATCTCGCAGTTTCGACTTTGCAGACCGTGAGACATCTGTAAGGGCAGGAAATCTTCAGTTTTCCCTTGATTTCGAGGTCCTTTAAAAAACTATTATATATCGCCCTTCCAGGCATACCGACAGGACTCTTGATGATGACGATATCTTCTTCTCCGGCATCCAGATAAGCCTGTTTAAACTGCTGCGAGACATCGCATTCTTCCGTACAGACAAAACGGGTTCCCATCTGAACACCCGAAGCTCCAAGGGAGAGCATTCGCGCGATATCTTTCCCGGTATAGATGCCTCCTCCGGTGATAACGGGAATTTTCTTTCCGTATTTATCCTCATAAGGCTTGATGACTTCCAGGACTTCTGGCAGAAGTATTTCAAGGGAGTAATCCTCCGGATGCTCCAGCTGTTCCGGTGAAAAACCGAGATGTCCCCCGGCCAGCGGTCCTTCAAGGATAAACCCATCGGTTATTCTTTCATATCGTCTGTCCCAGGTTCGCAGGATTAATTCTGCAACTCTGGCAGAACTGACGATTGGAACAAGGCTTACATCGGGATCCGGGACTAAGGCCGGAAGTCTGGTCGGCAATCCGGCGCCGAATACGATCATTCTGATTCCTTCATGTACCGAAGCCTTGATAAGCACATCTATGTTTGTGAGCACACCCATGAAGTTGACTGCGATGTGGCCATCGGTCATGCTTCTGGCTTTGCGTATCTCATTTACTAACCCTTCGAGGGATGTTCTTTCACATACCTCTGCCGAGCCTTCGATATCACCTAGACCAATGCTGGAAATCGTGCCTATCCCGCCCTGGTTTGCTACCGCTGAAGCCAGCGAAGCAAGAGAAACCCTGACGCCCATACCACCTTGAACTATTGGTATTTTTGCGGATATATTTCCGATCTGAAGTTCAGGAATTATCATTTGAATCTCCATATTTCTTAATTACAAGACAGGCGTTGCCTCCACCGAAACCGAACGAACTACTCATAGCCGCATTTAAATCAAGCGATTCAGCTCCATTGGTAACATAATCAAGAGTACAATCAGCATCGGGTTCTTCGTAATGAATTGTAGGCGGTATCATACCGGTAAACAAGCTCATTACAGTCGAAACGAACTCCACAGATCCCGCTCCCGCTAACAGATGACCGATCATCGATTTTATCGAGCTGATCTTTAAGGATTGCGCATATTCGCCAAATACCTTTTCAATAGCTGCACTTTCACATTTGTCATTCAGAATAGTGGATGTTCCGTGAGCATTGATGTACCCTATATTTTCAAGCTCCATATCGGCGTCCTTCAGCGCAGCCTGCATAACCCTGATCATTCCATCGCTCTCCGGTTCCGGCGCCGTAATGTGGTAGGCGTCCGCCGTGTTGCCGTATCCGACTAATTCGGCGTAAATATCCGCACCCCGGTCCAAAGCGTGCTGCAGGTTCTCCAGAACAACTATCCCCGCGCCTTCTCCCATCACGAATCCATCACGATTCTTATCGAAGGGTCTGCAGGCATTTTCAGGACAATCGTTGGAAGTCATGGATCGTGTGGCGCAAAAACATCCATAGGACAACGGTGTTATAGATGCTTCGGTGCTGCCTGCGAGCATGATATCGGCATCTCCCCTCTGAAGAATCCGGTAAGCATCCCCGATAGCGTTCGATCCTGTAGAACAGGCCATAGAGGGAGCAGAAATGGGACCTTTCAGGGAATACCTGATAGAAACCATGCATGCTGCCATATTGATGAGCAGTCTGGGGACGAATAATGGATTTAAATTTCTGGGTCCATTTTGCAGCAGAATGGTATGCCCATCCTCGATCGCCTGCGAACCGCCAATCCCCGAACCGATGATGACACCTGCTCTGTTATTATCGAACGGGACTGAATCCAATCCTGCATCTTCGACCGCCATCGCGGATGCGGCAATGCCAAATTGTGTGAATCGATCCATACGCCTTACGGATTTTCTGTCGATCCATTCTCCGGCATCAAAATCCTTTATCTCAGCTGCAAGCTTGGAACGAAAATCCGTTACATCAAAATTAGTAACCCTCGCTATTCCATTCCTCCCTGCCTTCAACCCTTCCAAAAACTTCTCTATACCAATACCGATCGGTGTTACAGCACCCAAGCCTGTGATAACAACCTGATGTTCATTCATGATTATAAATCCTTTGTATAGAGTTGCGGGTCATCAACTCAGTGCAATAGATCTGATTTAATTTATCTAAGATATCATAGTAACAATATATGATTTTTTTTCAAGATGTGAAGAAGCGCCCTTATCTTCGAAGCAGTTAACGACAATTGACAATATGATAATATTATCATATAATCATATTCATGAAAAATCTATTTGGAGCCCTGGCGAATTCGAGCAGGCTGAGAATGGTCCGCATACTTCTGCGGGGACCGCTTAACGTCAGTGAGATATCCACTGTTCTGGGGCTGAGCCAGTCGAATGTAAGCCACAATCTTCGCAAACTGCTGGATGCAGGAATCGTAATCCGGAAGGGGAGAGGCGGCTGGGCCTATTACGGACTTAACAGACATGATTCTGTAGCAGGGATAATTCTTGATGGTATTTCCTCCAATATGAAGGAGATCGAGAATTACGAGAACGATATGTCTGAACTCAGGCTATGCTACGATAAAAGGAAGGCAGAGGCCAGGGAGTTCTTTGATCGCGTGGCCTCGGAGCTTGATGAGGTCTCTTACCTCATGCCTGATACGGAAACTTACATTACGGAAGTCATCGATATGTACCCGGCAGGAAGCACAATTCTTGACGCAGGATGCGGCAGCGGTGAACTTGTTCTGAAGCTTGCCAGGAGAGGTTTGTCCGTCATCGGTGTTGACCAGTCAAGGGAGATGCTGTCAAAGGCCGGGAAAAAAGTAGTGTCCGACTGGAATGGCAATAACGTTGAACTTCGTCTTGGAAGCGCCGAGCATCTTCCCCTTGCCGACTCTTCAGTTGACGGGATCATGGCTCACATGATCCTTCATCATCTCAGCGAGCCATCCATGTTTTTCAGGGAGGCTTCAAGGGTATGCAGGGATAATGGAAGGTGCAGTGTCATAGAGCTTATGCCGCACGACAATTCCGATCTTAAACGGATGCAGGGAGACCTGTGGCCTGGTTTTGACCGGGACGAAGTAAAAGAATGGATGTCCTCTGCAGGTTTCAACGGAATAGAGGATGCTGTAATGGGAGATGGAAGAGTATTTATTCTGTCAGGTGTACTGGATGAGAGGAATGATAATGGCTGATTACAAGGTTGCTGATCTATCTCTGGCTGATTTCGGGCGCAGGGAGATAGAAATTGCAGAACTGGAGATGCCCGGTCTGATGGCTGTGAGGGAAAAGTACGGGAAGAGCAGGCCACTGGATGGATTGAGGATCACCGGTTCCCTTCATATGACCGTGCAGACCGCAGTGCTGATCGAAACACTGGTAGAGCTCGGGGCGGATGTGAGGTGGGCAAGCTGCAATATATTCTCCACTCAGGATCATGCAGCGGCGGCAATCGCCGAGTCGGGCATTCCTGTTTTTGCATGGAAGGGTGAGACCCTTGATGAGTACTGGTGGTGTACAAGGAAGGCTCTGAGTTTCCCGGGGGGAAATGGACCTCATCTTATAGTTGATGACGGCGGTGACGCAACCCTTCTGGTTCACAAGGGATACCAGCTGGAGCAGAACTTTGCAGAAACCGGCAAGCTGCCGGAGATTGCTGAAGGGTCGGAGGATGAGGTGGCTCTTGCTGATAATCTCCATGAAGGAATTCGTGAAAATCCGGAATACTGGACTTCAATTGTCCCTGAGATCATCGGGGTTTCAGAGGAGACAACGACTGGCGTTCACAGGCTGTACAATATGTTGAAGACGGGGAGCCTGCTGTTTCCGGCATACAATGTCAACGACTCCGTCACCAAGAGCAAGTTCGACAATCTGTACGGATGCAGGGAATCTCTTGCGGACGGGATCAAACGGGCTACAGATGTTATGGTCGCCGGAAAGACCATCCTCATCTGCGGGTACGGAGATGTGGGTAAAGGCTGTGCCCAGAGCATGAAGGGTTTCGGAGCAAGAGTACTGATAACCGAGATCGATCCTATCTGCGCTCTGCAGGCGGCCATGGAGGGTTTTGAAGTTACAACTGTTGAGGATGCGCTGCAGGAAGCTGCCATATTCGTGACCGCAACCGGTAACTACAATGTGTTAACCGCAGAGCATATGAGCAGGATGAAGGACCAGTCCATAGTATGCAATATCGGTCATTTCGATAACGAGATCGAAGTTGCGGGTCTTGAGGTTTTTCCCGGTGTTGAGAAAGAGGAGATCAAGCCCCAGGTGCACAGGTTCCGTTTTGCGGATGGCCGCTCCATCTTCCTTCTTGCGGAGGGAAGGCTGGTTAACCTCGGATGCGCAACCGGTCATCCAAGCTTCGTGATGTCAAGCTCCTTCACCAACCAGTGCCTGGCCCAGATCGCGCTGGCTGAAGAGAGACCCCGGATCGGTGTTTATATGCTGCCGAAACTCCTCGATGAGGAAGTGGCAAGGCTGCACCTTGAGAAGCTTGGAGTTAAACTGACGAAGCTGACTCCGGAGCAGGCAGAGTACATCGGCGTTGAGTTGGATGGTCCTTACAAACCGGAGCATTACAGGTACTGATTTTAAGAAAACCGATATGGCGCGGGAGAGTTCTGAGTGTACATATATTCCTGCCCATCTTGATCGGATCTAACCGGCAGCTTTAATTGAAAGGTAAGACTATGGCAGATAAGATCAGAGTATTGTTGATTGACGATGATCCCGATTTCATTGAAGCAAACAGTATCGTCCTTGAAGCCAGCGGATTCGAGATTCTCACCGCGTTCAGCGGTGCTGAAGGCCTCGATATGGTCAGGGAGAACAACCCGGATGTTGTTGTGCTGGATGTTATGATGGAACACACCGATGAAGGTTTCGCAGTGGCAAGAAGGATCCGTTCAAAACTCAAAAGCGATGTTCCCATCATTATGCTTACATCGGTTGGACAGGTAACAGGTTACGATTTCAATCCGGATGAGAATCCGGATTTCTTCCCTGTAGACATTTTCCTTGAGAAACCAGTACCCCCTTCGATCCTGGTAAACAAGGTACATGAGGTTCTGAAGAAGGGAGAAAATCAGTGAGTTGCAGACCAGAAGATGTCGTTTCCGCTGCGGTCGTGAAACACGGATCCGGCAGGGAGGCGGTAATGGGAATCCTGACGGATGTAAACCGGGAATTCGGTTACATACCGGAGGATGCCATAAAAGCTGTTGCCAGAACGGTTAATGTAAGCAATGCTGAAGTATACAGTGTACTTTCGTTTTATTCGTTCTTCTCTGTGAAACCCAGAGGCAGGAACATTGTCCGCCTCTGCAATACGATCAGCTGCGAAATGAGCGGTTCGGGCGATATACTCGACGCGATCGAGAAGGAATTCGGCATCAAGGCAGGAGAAACAACCGCCGATGGCAGGATTACCCTGGAAACCACCAGCTGCATCGGTCTGTGTGATCAGAGTCCCGCGATGCTTGTCAACGATACTCCCCATACCCGGCTTACACCGGAGCAAACCCGCCGGATTCTTGCGGGTCTGGAATAGGGAGGTTAAGAAATGAGTGAAAAGAGAATTCTCACAGGCGCTGATCAGCCCGAAGCCGGGGCAGCGCTGAAGAGATCACTTGAAATGACCTCAGCGGATGTTGTATTTGAAGTACGTGAATCGAATATGCTTGGGCGGGGTGGCGCCGGTTTTCCCACCGGTATCAAGTGGAACCTTGCCGGTGCGGCCTCGGGAGCTGACAAAATGGTTATCTGCAATGCCGATGAGGGCGAGCCCGGCACTTTCAAGGACAGGCTTCTTCTTGAACAGTATACCTCAATGCTGCTGGAGGGTATGACCATTGGTGGATACGCGATTGGTTCCTCTCAGGGAATCATTTACCTCCGTGCGGAGTATCCATACCTTGTTCCTGTGATAATGAAGGCAAGGGAAGAGCTTATTTCCAGGAACCTGCTAGGTGAAGGAATCCTTGGAACGGATTTCAGTTTTGACGTTGAGATCAGGATGGGAGCCGGGGCATACGTCTGTGGAGAAGAGACTTCACTGATAGAGAGCCTTGAGGGTAAAAGGGGAGAACCCCGGAATAAGCCGCCTTTCCCGGTCAATTCCGGATATCTTAACCGGCCCACCATCGTGAACAACGTAGAAACATTCGTATCGGTACCTTACATCCTCCTCAATGGACCCGATTGGTATCAGGATCTTGGAATAGGCGAGTGCACGGGTACCAAGCTGTTCAGTGTTTCCGGTGACGTTGAGAATCCGGGTGTGTACGAATTTCAGATGGGCTCAACCATCGGAGAGCTTCTTGCAGTCGCCGGAGCAAAGGATTTTCAGGCGGTTCAGGTAGGTGGAGCAAGCGGTACAACGATCTCCGCCAGCGAACTCGAAAGGAAACTCTCCTTTGATGAT
>JAUWSL010000054.1 GCA_030610085.1 Candidatus Aegiribacteria sp. | reverse complement strand
GGACGAGCCCGGGTACATAGCCCAGGACTGTTCAGCTGCAGTTCAGAATCTTCTTCTTGAAGCGGTAAACCAGGGGCTGGGAGCTGTATGGCTTGGAGTATTCCCAAGGAAGGAACGGATGGAGGGTATGACTGAGCTTTTCATCCTTCCGGATCAAATCATCCCTGTAGCTCTGGTTTCGGTGGGTTACCCTGCGGAGAATCCAGGCGTGGAGGACAGATTCGTCCCTGCGAAAATACATTACGACAGGTGGTGAACGAAACCGGCTGATAATTGTATTTCATTTTTCATACCGGGTTGCTGGTACAGTAATGAAAAGCTTGACATAATATTATCAAGCTTCGATACTCAGACAGTGAACACCACACAAAAGGAAGGTATCAATGAGCAAGATATTACTCGTCCTTGCTGCCGTTGTTATAGTGATTCTGATACTGCGTTTTGTTCAGTGCTGAGGACCTGCTATGAAAAAACTGTCAGGACTTCTCGTTTTTCTTCTCTTTCTGATGATTCTGGTAATGTTCCTTTCAACCATGAACATACTGGATCTAAGCAACGTCTTAGGTTTCTCCAGAACGGCCACTTCCGTCCTTCAGATTCTCAGGTCTGAAAGCCTGTTGTTCCTGGCGACTGACAGAATAACAACCTACATATACACCGATATCGATGAAAACAGCCTTCTCCTTGGAAACAGGGAAGGTCTTTTGATAATGAAGGTCACATACTTATACGGATTAGACCTTGATAGACTGACCGAGGATTCCCTGGAACAGAACTTCAACAGCATTACCGTTCATCTCCCCGATGTGGAGATGCTGGATATGTCACCCGATCTCAGTACCGTGGAGATATACACTAAAACATCCGGGCTTGTATGGCTCTACGATCGGATAGCTGGAACCGATATGCAGGAGGAGCTGCTGAACCAGTTTGATTCCGTAGCTACCGATTTCGCCAGTTCAGAGGATCTTCTGCCCGAAAGAAGCATAATAGTAGCTCGACTTAACGATTTCGCGCCAGTACTGTCGGAATATGCCGGGACGGATATCCTCTTTGAATGATCAGTATGAGCTGAATATGGAGTATCTCTTAAACCTTGCGAATAGAAGGAAATCATCATGAATATTCTCCGAATTGCAATGACAATTATCGCTCTTCTTCTGGCAGCAGCGCATTACGGCCGCGCTGGAGACACGATCCTTAAGTACCTCTTTGTCGCTCTTCCCCTCCTGCTCCTGGTCCGGAAAAAATGGTCGGATATGATTCTTGCTGTGAGTGTCCTTATAACAGTCCCGGTGTGGATACATACTACCCTTGGTATCATCGCCGACCGCAAAGCGGCAGAAATTCCATGGCTCAGGATGGCGATCATTCTGGGCGGGGTCGCACTCTTCGCTCTGATTGCGGCGTTTCTGACCTTCAGGCACATCTATCGCGGCAAGAAAACAGAAGAGTAACTGGACTTACAGCGCTCCCGGAATTCTTCTCACTCTTTCCCCTCAAGGATGTCCGCGGTACTGTCGAAGATGGCTTCTACAGCGAAGCCGTTATCCCTGAAAAGACCCGCATAATCATGAAGTATGTCGGCAAGTTCCTCTGCTTCAATGTATTCGGCGAAATCACTCCTCATGAAATCTTCCAGCGAATCAAAAGAGATGAACCAGGTGTCATCGTACAGGATAATGCCGAAGGCGTAAACAGCAGCGTCATAATATTCCAGGGCTTCTTCCTTATCGGCATCCATTGAAGCGGCGTGGGCAGCCCTGAGGAATCGGCAGGAGAGCTCGCTGTTGTCGAAATACGTCCAGCCGTAGACCATCATGTCTATACTGTCAGCGGCCTGCCGGATCTCTCCGATCTCAAGAAGGGAATCCGCGGACGCCAGAAGGTCAGCGGACCAGTCACTTGCCCAGGATTCGACAGGAATGAGGCTCCGCTCATCTGCTTTCCATTCATACGAGGCGTTATTCCTTGCAGCACTGTTGGGATACTCGGAGGATACGATGATCAGGTTATCTTCACTCCTGAAATAGGCGAATGTCTTTGCTGGATTAAGGAACATGTTAAACGTTACTGTACCGAAGCAGAGAGTATCCTGTCCGTGGCCTATTACAGCAAGTTCCGTCCCATTGGAAGGATCGTCAAGGATCATGAGATCCAGACGGTAAATTCCTGCGGGTAGTATTTCGGAAGGAAACACCTGAATACTGATAACTTCCTGTCCGCTACATTTAATCTCCCATTCCTCAAGATACATATTGAAATCATCGGAACAGGCAGACAGGGAAAAGAATAGAGAAACGATAACAAGAAAGAATCCTGAAGCACTCATCCGAAAGGAACAGATCATTGTATCTCCTTTCATTCCTTACAGATCATCGTCCGGGAATCATCGACCCTTATTTATCTGATGCCGAAGAAATCCCTTATTCGTCCGAGAAGGTGGTCCTTTCTATCTATTCGTTCTGTCTTTCCTTCTTTAGCTGTCTGTTCTGTTACCCTCCCGGACAGGTCTCTCAATCTTTCATCCAGCATAGCGGAAAGAGGTTCGGCAATCGACGCTTCCTGCTCCAGAAGCTCAGCCATTCCACTTTTCTCAACAACAATGACTTCCGTTTCCGCAAGGGCGATGACAGAAGCAGAACGGGGTTCACCTGTGAGCAGGCTCATCTCGCCGAAGTAGTCACCTGAATGAAGGTCCGCAAGATGAGTTCTGTTTCCGATACTATCGGAGACGGACACGTCCACCACCCCGTCGGTTATGATGAAGAGGGAGTCTCCGGAATCTCCCTGCTGCACCAGTATTTCACCTTTGGAATACAGCAGTTTGGATGAGCTTTGCGAGAGTTCGGCGATCTGATCGAAGGAGAGGGGCCGGAACAGCTCAACACTCCTGAGTTCGCTGATGACTTCCTGCCTGATACTCTCTTTGATCCTGTCATCGTGTTCAGCGGACACCTCCCTGATCGTCACATCCCTTACAGGGAAGGGGATAGTCAGCCCGATGCGCCTGAGGCTGTACCAGATTCGAGTTCGAACGGTGTTCTCTATTTCCGGCTTCCTGTGATACTCACTTATCCAGAATCTGACATCGTAATTAACGGAATAATCACTGAATTCTTCGAGGAATACACCGGGTGACGGAGTCTCAAGGATTCCATCCATTCCCGAAAGTGTGGATGTAATCACACGTTTGACCATTCCGGGCTGATGGTCGTACGCCATCCCGACCTTAATACGGCACATATGGTTCCTGCTGGGACGGGAGTAGTTCGTAACAATGTCCTTTGAAACCATTGCATTGGGGATTGAAACATGATCTCCGATCCTTGTCCTGATAGTCAGTGTTCTCCAGTTCATCTGGACAACTACCCCCTCTTCCTCTCCAACACTTATCCATTCACCAAGTTTGTAGGGCCTCTCCATCTGAAGAGCAAGCCCGGCAAACAGATTGCCGAGGATATCCTGAAGAGAAAGACCGATCACAGCGGAAAGCACCGTAGATGTCACCAGAAATGCAGTTAGTTTCACACCGAATATTCCGCTGAGGATGGCAACTGCCACGATCGCAAGTATTATGAAGTTGATAATGTCGATAATAAGACGCGGTATATGTACATCAATCTGTTTCTTAAGGAGATGTTCCCAGAAGAGCAGGTTCACAATCTGCAGTAATATGTTTGAGGCAAGCATGATGGTAGCTGCAAGGGCTATCTTCGAGAAGATTGATTCCCCTGGTACCCCGAACATTTTCATGACAAGATATGCAGCACCTGCGATCCCTGCAAGAAGAACCCACGTTCTAAGCCTGCTGCCGGGGGCATGTTTCCGGATAATCAGAAGAATCAGACCGACTGAAAGACCAAGGGCCACAGCCTGCATACCATGTACGATCATCTGGCCGTTCAAGAAGCACCTCCCTTTTCCACTGAAGTGATGTCAATACAATAACCGATATATACGGTGAATGAAATAGTGGAGAGCACATCCTCCATGGCACTGTACATCATCCTGAGTTTGGAATATTGTCCTTGCGGAAACTGTACCACGGGTGAATATCAGAAACGCAATTTGCAGATGGGAGATCAAGATGCTGGAGCTTATTTTTGCGGCAGCCCTCATGGATACAGTTGTCGTACCGGTGGACTACGGACCGGTTTATGTACATGAGTGGGGCGCGGTTACATTTACGGAAGAGAATGTAATTTTCGGAGCGAATCCCTTAACTGATCCGAACTCCAATTTCATTCCTCCCCACCAGTGGGATGAACCGGTCTCAAGAGCCCCCATAGTCTACTTCTACGGAAATTCGTTCAGCGGTACATTCACAGTAAGTGTTCATTCGGGGAGTTTCATCGAAACGCTGCCGGTCCCTCAAAGTCTCGTAAGCACATCACCTGTACCTCAACGTCAATCCTTCGATGCTGTCTGGGAGATAGCGAGAACTTCAACCGGGCAAATGGAGGGATTAACCGATAGAGAACATTCATCCGTTTCCGGAGAGATGCTGGAAATATGGAGGGAACCCCCTTCATTCCTGCTGGAATTCAACGATGGAACGCGGGAAAAGTTCATTTATTACGAGTGTGCGCTCTCTCCATCCTCCGATGATGATTTCTATCCGGTTCTGCTTCAGGATAGCGGTCCCGTACTTCATCCGGACTACAAAGGTCCCCTGATGCGGTTCGAGAAGAACGGGGAAACCGTAACAATGGAACTGATCACGTCAGGTACCGAGTATGAACACGCGAACGATCAGGAAGACAATATTCCGGAAATACTCTGTGACTGGGCCGGAGGCACAATGAAATCGGAGGAACTGGTTTCGATGTGGGACACCTGGAAAAGCTGGATTTACGATGGTACGTGGAGCGGCGATACCCTTCTTGTGTTTCCCCTTCCGGAAAACACAATTGAAGGGATGACAACGATCATCCTGGAAACGGATGAGACAGTGGAGTATACAAGATTCTATCTGGGAATCATGTCGAACTAGCTGTCAGTCCGGATCCTTTGCAGTTCTTACTTCAATGGTACATTTTACAGCAAGTGCTGCAATTGCAGCAACCGCAGCATATACTGGTATAATGGCAACACCAAGTATCCCCATTGTCAGCGGCAGCTCCATCAGAGTCTTGCCGGATTCATTTTTGATCAGTATATGCCTTATGTTTCCCTGGTGAAGGATCTCTTTCAACTTTTTAAGTAGATCACTCCCGGAAACATTGAATTCCTTATCCGTCGATTCGGAAGACTCAGTCATTTTCAAACCTCCAAATGATCGTATCCTGTAGCACCAATATTTACTATTTCTCCATCAAGAAAAACGGTTACTTCTCCATTTCCGGTCTCTGCCCGACCAATTTTTGAACACCCAGCCGATGAGAAATCGAATTCCGCAGGGGACCCGAACAGCAGGACGTAATCCTCCCCTGCAGCAGATGCGGCCATAGGCGCATCTGCAACTGAATCGAAGAATATGGTTCTGTCGATCTCAAGCACTGTATTTACTCCACTCTCAAGGGCAAGGTGTGCAGCCTCAGAAAAAAGCCCGTCTGAAATGTCTATCGCGCAGCGAACACCCATTTTTCTGAGTTTAATTCCCAGATCAAGCTCCGCTCTCGGCTGCAGGAAGGCTCGGAGCTGCTCCAGCTCTGCGCACGAAAGAAGATGGCCCGAGCGAAGGTTGAGATCCTCTCCGTGGAGTCCCGCTACTCTTTCAAGTTTTTCAGGAGCATCCAGGGCCCGGCCTATAAGACCGCTGATCCATAAATTATCACCTGGACGAAGGGACGATCTTCTTAGAAGTGTACCCTGCTCCTCTCCTTCACCTATGACAGTGAGAGTGATCCCAAGGCGCTTTCCCTGTACTGTTTCTCCGCCCGCGAGGATTACATCTTCCCGTTCGGTCAGTCCCCGATAGAAATCCTCGATCCAGTCCACTTCGATGCCCGGATCAATGGATACAGCAGCAAGCACCCAGTCAGCTCTTGCCCCCATGGCCGCAATGTCCGAAAGCGCGGCTTCCAGCAGACGCCTTCCAAGAATTTTCGGAGGAGCCCACCATCGATGAAAATGCGTGCCTTCAAAGAAACTGTCGGTGGTGACAACAGGACATTGAATCTCCGGCAAAACAGCGCTGTCATCACCAATTGCGTAAAGAGAGGGGAAGTTCTTCCTGAGCCTCCGTATCAGCCCCCTCTCACCAAGATCGGAAATACGCTGGTTCACTGTGTACTATCTTTCCAGGATAACCTTCAGATGCTCCTTAGCCAGGAAGCTTCGGTGTTCCGGAGCTGTAATGATTGCTCCCTCAATTGCAGTCTTCCCTCCGTAGCAGGTGCAATCGGTCTTATGAATATCAACTGCCTGCAGTGCGTTTTCGATCGTCCTTCTGGCCCGGACGGTGTTTAACCTCATATTTGCCATAACCGCTTCTACGGAGACGTCCTCCTCAGTTTCATGCCATACGTCGTAATCCGTGATCATGCATAAAGTGGCGTAGCACATGCCTGCTTCCCTAGCAAGTTTTGCCTCAGGAATTACAGTCATGCCGATTATCGCATGATCCTGACTGCGGTATACTTCGCTTTCGGCTCTGGTCGAGAACGCGGGACCCTCCATGCACACGAGTGTACCGCCTCTGTGAACTGTTGCGTCAGCTTCTTCGGCCGCTCTGAACAGGATTTGTGAAAGCTCATCACAGAATGGATCACCGAATCCGATATGACCGACAATTCCTCCTCCGAAATAAGTTGATCTTCGCGTCCCCTTTGTTCGATCGTAGATCTGATCAGGTATGAGGAAATCCCTGGGATGGTACATCTCCTGAAGACTGCCAACGGCGGAAACGGATATCAGCTGGCGGACTCCCGCATTTTTCAGTGCGTAAATGTTAGCCGCATATGGGATCTCGGAGGGTGAAAGTGAATGACCCTCACCGTGACGTGGCAGAAATACAAGAGGTATATCATTGTAATCAGCAAGGATAAGAGGAGCTGAAGGTTTTCCGAAGGGAGTTTCAATACTCAACTGCTGCTCTATTCGAACGCCTTCGAAGGAGTAGACTCCAGACCCTCCTATGATACCGATGCGATTTTTCATGGTTATCTCCTCATTGGATAAACTGCTCATGTACATGTGTTATATATATACTCTTTCAACGACAGTCGAAGGGAAATGCTGTATGCGGATTAATGTCAGTTCAAAGGAGCGCAAGGTGAAGGTAACCGCTCTTACGTTCGGGGAGCTGAAGAAATGGATTACCGAAGAGCTTGGGATGAAACCTTACGGAGCGCAGCAGCTCTTCACCTGGATACACCTGAGGAGGGTAACCTCGTTTCATCAGATGACCGATATTTCTCTGTCTGCACGAAACCGGCTCGATCAGGTAAGTGAAATAACCTCCCTTGATACCTGCGATACCATCACAGCGGATGATGGAACTGTGAAGTATTCCTTCAAACTGGATGATGATGAAGTAATCGAATCGGTTCTTATCCCGGATCCTCCGAGGTTGACTGCGTGCATATCAACACAGGCGGGCTGCAGATTCGGCTGCACTTTCTGTCAGACTGGAAGGGGAGGGTTCAGGCGTGATCTTGCGACCGATGAGATCATAGCTCAGCTCTACGGCCTGCAGAACAGCACCGATGATCGAATAAGCAACGTGGTTTTCATGGGCATGGGGGAGCCTCTGGATAATTTCCCGGCTCTGCGCGATGCCCTGTCCATAATAAGCGATGACAGGGGAATATGTATCGGCGCGAGGAAGATAACCGTTTCAACCGTTGGCATTCCAGGCGGTATAGAAAAGCTTATGCAGCTTGATGGCCAGTACGGACTGGCAGTCTCGCTTCACAGTGCGGTAGAGAGTACAAGACGGAAGCTTGTGCCTGTATCCAGGATCCTGCCGCTTCGGGAGCTTAAGAGGGACCTGATGGATTACGTCAGCCGCAAGGGCAGAAGGATAACTCTGGAATACTGCCTTATTGCCGGGATTAATGATTCGGCTGAGGAGGCTGATGCTCTGGCGGAATTCGCTGATGATATAGAGTGCAAGATAAATCTTCTGGTTTACAATCCTGTAGAGGGTGTCCCATACAAGAGGCCCAATATGGAAACCGTAAACAGATTCATGCACCGCCTTTATCCAAGATGCCAGGCGGTTACTCTCAGACGATCCAGGGGAAGTGACATCGCCGCAGCCTGCGGACAGCTTGGACCTGCAGCACGAGGCACTTCCTCAAACTGAAATTCCTGTCAGAAAGCTATTGACGCGGTTATCTGAAGACCGGAGAGATCTTTTCCATTTTCACCCGCCAGCGAAGAACCTGCACCGACCCATTCGGGACTAACTACAATATCAAGCGAGGTCGACTCTCCAAGTAGTATCCGTGCACCAAGTTCGGCTCCTACCACGCCGGCTCCAGTACTGGTTCCATCCTGGTTTTCTTCGGGGCTGTCCCACAGAAGCATCCCGCCGCCGTAAATTCCAAACAGCGGTTCAATTCCACGGGGGCCTGCGAATGTTCTATAGAAGGGATACATTCTGTAACCGACCGTCAAAGGGATGCCGCTGACTCCGCCGAAAGCATCCCTGTTTGATCCTGCGCTCAAATATCCGGCCTCAATAATGAAGCAGTTTCCAAGTGAAGGCGGTATCTGAAGCGAGACTACGATCGCCGGTCCGGGTGTAAGCCTGGTATCCGAATCGAAAAGTGAAGGCATCCAGACTCCCCCGCCGATCGAGACTTCAAGATCACTTCTTTCAGATGCGGCAGCCAGTGCTGTCATCAAAACCAGGAACATGATAGTGATTTTCACGATACTCTCCTTACTAAACTAATAGAGATGAATACAATAACTCTACGATTCTATACCTTTGCGGGCCGGCAGGTTCTCCGCCGCGTAGTAGTGTTTTACCTCCCTCATTTCCGTAACAAGATCAGCCGCCTCAACAAAACCGGCAGGAGCGTAGCGTCCTGTCAGCACAAGTTCCACATCGTCCGGCCGCCGACAGATGAATTCCATCACATCTTCCTCGTTCAGAATTCCCATATGAACCGTAACGTTCAGTTCATCCGCAATAACAAGATCGTAATTCCCGGAAACCATCGCGGTCCTGATCGTGTCCAGACCGACCGCCGCGGAACGCAAATCCTCCTCAGAGGGCTTTTCTCCCTTACATATAAGCCGTGGTGTACCGTATTGTTCCATTGTAATGGTTCCAGGAAAATGCTCGGGCAGACAGAGTTCCGAGTAATCCCTCCCCTTCATGAACTGCCCGATGTAAACCTTCATGCCTGCGCATGCGGCTCTTACAGCCAGGCCAAGGGCTGCGGTTGTCTTACCCTTGCCGTTTCCGGTGTAGAGCTGGAATTTTCCCTTCATCGTTCCCTCCCGTTTAAAGATATACCAGTTATTCCCAGCGGCAAAGTGGCATATGACAGCCGGCAGGTCCCTGGATGGAACAGGATCTGGTGTGTACTTGCTGCTGGTGTGCTATTACTTATAGTAACGGTGGTGAAAGGACGAGTGACAAATGCCCTCTTCAAGCACCCTTAAGAATGCTCTGAAAGAAGATAAGACTTCCCATCCGGATAAACAGTTAACAAGAAGAGATTTCCTCAGGGCAGGAGCATCCTTTGGTGGCTTTCTTCTCCTGAACCTTTGGAGCTCAGGATTTGCGTCATCTTTTTATGACAGCCTGTCAGAGCAGGACCGTTGGGGACAGCCCGTGCGAAACGGGGGGCTGGTTTACCTGCCTGCTCATGGGAAGCTGTTCGTAGCATCGGATTTCCATACCAGATATACTGATTTCCAGAGGTGGCTTGAGCGTACCGGTATTGTCGACAGACTGATGAATGGAGATGATGTCTACGGCCTTATTGTTGGCGATGCGGTGGATAAGAAACCGGGAGACAGCTACGCAGAGGATGATGGTGATACAAGGATCATTCAAAGAATAAGGGAGATCCAGAACGATCTCGGGGAACGGGGCGGTCGTTTCATATTCATAACGGGCAATCATGAGAACCGATGCGTCAGCATCTACGAAAAGCTTGTAGCAGATGAAGGGATGACACCCTCTAATCAGCAGCAGGTTGTAAAGAACCTGTTCAGCGGTGAACATGGATCGTACTATCAGCAGTACAATTTTGTCAGCAGAATGAATGATGACCTGTGCAACTATCTGAAAGGATTACCCGTGGCGGTAATAACTGGCACTGGTATTGTCGGCATTCATGCAGGCCCTTCGAGATCATTGATATGCACGAAGGATATTATCAACCAGAATGAAGCCGTCGTTGAGGAGATCATCTGGAGCAGGCCGGTAGAGGTAAGAAAGGATGGATACGACAGTAACGATCTTGCGGTCTTTCTTCAGCGAATGGATCGTTCCAGTCTGCTGGTATCCGGTCATACACCGTTGAGCTATCTCCCTGAGGAGTTCATTCGAGACAATGTCGGTGAGTATGGAGGTCAGCAGATCATTCTGGCAACAAGTTACGGTTCCGGTCCCGCAGAGAAATCATTCCTGGTCCTTGATCTGAAAACTGCTTACGAAAGCACATCTGAACTTAGAGCAGGGGAAGAGATCAGGCTTCTTGAACCACTACCGGAGCGCGGTCAGATACTGACACGATTACAGACGCTTCCCGATCTTACGGACGAGATCGCGGTCGATCCTTCGGCTCTGCTGAGATCCCCTTATTCAGAGATCAATACCGGTTAAAGTAAATCGATCCTGGGGCATTCACTCGCAATCGCATCGGAGATACCTTTGTCACCGTAAGCTTTATCGAAGTGTGCCCTGAAATCAGCAGCGAGTTTAAGTGCCCTTGCACTGTAAGCTTCCTTATCATCCCATGTGTTTGCAGGATCGAGGATCGAGTTGTCCTGCAGTCCGGGGCATGAATCCGGCACCATCACTCTGAAGACAGGATCCTCATGGTAATCGACATCCCTCAGCTTTCCCGAAAGGGCGGCGGCTACCATTATTCTGGTCAGAGGGAGGTCTATCCTTGAGCCTACTCCGTACGGTCCTCCGCTCCATCCTGTATTAATGAGATAGACTTCAGTATCGTGCTTTTCCATTCTTTCGCCGAGCATCGATGCGTAGACATCGGGATTCCGGGGCATGAAAGGTTCACCGAAGAATCTTGAGAAAGTACTTACCGGTTCAGTGATTCCCGTTTCAGTTCCGGCAAGCTTGCTGGTATATCCCATAAGGAACCAGAACATAGCCTGTGCCCTGTTCAACTTCGATACGGGAGGGATTACACCGTTGGCGTCTGCTGTCAGGAAAAGGATGGTGGAAGGATGGCCGGCAACGGAAGATTCCTTGATATTCGAAAGGTAGCGCAAAGGATAAGAACCTCTTGAATTCGGTGTCAATCTGTCATCGAAGAGATCAAAATGCCCATCCGGATACATCATCGTATTCTCAATTATCGAACCATGAGAAAGCCAGTCGTCCTGATGAAAGCAGGCATTATAGATTTCGGGTTCCTTGGTCGCGTTCAGGTCGATGAGTTTTGCGTAGCACCCGTTCTCGAAGTTAGCGATACCGTTATCCCCCCAGCCATGTTCGTCATCTCCAAGGAGTGCCCTCGAGGGATCCGCTGAAAGCGTTGTCTTGCCGGTTCCCGAAAGACCGAGAAGAAGGGCGCTTTGACCGTTCTCACCTTCGTTCGCGCTGCAATGCATCGGGAGAATGCCCTCTGTTGGAAGTATATAGTTCATAACTGTGAAAATGAGCTTCTTGATGCTTCCACCGTACGCTGATCCGTATACGATTCCAATGGAGCGATCAAGATCCATTCCCACCATCATGGTGGAAGTGTGTCCCAGTCTGGGGTCAATTCTAAGACGTCCCTTGTACTTCCGGGGATCAAGCTTGTGATACGGAAGTGCCAGCAGAGTGAAGTGTCTATCCTTGAAGCATGTTATCTCAGCTTTCTCGTCATCCCACTGACGGAACATGTTATCGGTGAACAATGCAGATAGCGCTTTGTCGGCTATTGTATGTACAGGTAATGCGTAAGAGGGATCAGCACCTATAAGCCTGTCGGTGATGAACAGCTCCGGAACCTCCGCCAGTCTTTCAAGAGCGTCTTCAAAGACCATATTGAAAGTCTCTTCGTC
>JAUWSL010000020.1 GCA_030610085.1 Candidatus Aegiribacteria sp. | reverse complement strand
TCAACTCAGAAGGAGCTTCGGAATTGTAAACCCCTGTTCTTTCAGGATTATTTTGAAACATGCTGGAACTATCCCCATCCTGACATCCTGCAGATACAACTAATGTTGCAGCCAGCACAGCAAGTGATATTATCTTCATCATACTGTATTACCTTATTCTGGTATTAGGACAGGGGATATCTCCCCTCTTTCTCAATCTCTTAACTTTACCCATCATTATAATGGAAATGCCGAAACCTGCGGCAAGGCCGGTAACCGATCGCGCGAAATTACCGCTATCGTACACTGAATGGTACTGAAGCAATCCATCTACGATAAGCGGCAGAAGCAGGGCAAAACCGGTCCAGAACGGAATTCGAAACATCGGTTTGTACATGATCAGTATCCCGGTCGATAAACCAAACCAGAAGGCAGTGCATCTTGCGCACAATCCCGATACTCCCCATGGAAGAGCAATACATCGAGAAGGCATTCTATGACATGATGCGGAGAGTACAGGATCGATGAAACTCTCGCTGCTGCCCATGACTGGCCGGGCGATTGAAAACAGAAACATCAGGCCGGCGGGAACACCCAGGAGGATGGCTATCGCCAGTCTGCCTCGACTCCAGCTGCTTTTCATGCGATCCCCAGGAAGGATCTTATCTGGGTTCTTCTATCCAGATGATCCGTGTCAGGTTATCCGCTTCTATCTCTCCAAGCGCACCGATATACAGTGTAACCGCCTCCATCAGAGTAATGTTCGCGGGAACCACTTCATGCTCGAGCATTATTTCATAGCCTACGTTACCCTGAGCAAGATATCCTGATGTGACGAACCGGTAAGTTCTTTCGAGGTCAAGCGGATCTCCGCCTACCAGCATGTTCTCTATCTTCTCGCCATCGGGCATCGCCTGATTACGATCGGCGGTAAGACCGCCTATTTCCATATCTCGACGGCGTCCCTGCATACCGGTCTCGAGTATTGCCTTGAGCTCGGCTCCTGTCAGCTCAAGGATGAAGAGGTCCTCTTCAAAAGGGATAGCCTGGTATATGACTCTCGGAGTTATGGAGCCTCTAGGTATGGCAGCCCTTATACCGCCGCGATTCATGAGGGCAACATCGGCATCGGTACTAAAGAGCATGGCATCAGCAATAAGCCTGCCCATGGGATGTTCAGCGTTCCCTCGAGGTATCTGCTCGACAGCTTCTCCCAGAACCTGGTCCATTCCGGCTTCGGCCACGGATCTGAAGCCTTCTATCATCTCCGCTATAGCAGGATCCGGCCAGAATTCATCATGGAGAAGGCTTATGTATTCCTCTCCTTCGGGGAGATCGTATCCGACCAGGGTTTTTGTATCAGTATCTATTTCAAGGCGTATACGGCCGATACCGGTTCCGTTGGCGTATCCCTGGACTACCACAGTATGGTTTACCGGGCTTACCCAGGGCTCAGCGAATCCGAGATGAGTATGCCCTGACACTATAAGATCGATCCCGGGGACAAGGCAGGTTAGCTCGGCATGATTCATACAGAAATCTTTCGTATACACCTCGCCTGCGTTCCACGCTTCGTAGACTCTTTCAAGGTACTTGTCAGGATCACCCGGCTGCCCGAGATGAGAAACCAGTACAATGATGTCGGCTCCCTGATCCTCAGCTTCCTCTATGTATCTTTCGGTACACTCCACTTCGTTCAGGAAGATGAAATCTCCGAGAAGAGCAGGGGTGACAAGACCGTATGTATCGGTTGTGGTCAGCCCTATAAAAGCTATCCTGACTCCGTCAAAGTCGAACATCTCATATGGAATGACCGGATAGGGGATCTCCCCGGTAACCGAATCAACGAAGTTCGTACATATGACCGGGAAATCAGCCTGCTCACAAAGCTCAAGGGTATTCCCGGTCCCGTCGTCAAAATCATGATTGCCGAGGGTCATCATATCGTAACCCGCAGCGTTCATCCAATCCATTACGAATTCTCCGCTTTCATAATTCCCGGTAGGTGTTCCCTGATAGATATCTCCCACATCTATCAGAAGACAGTATTCACCGTTTTCACTGCACTCCTCCCTCACACCATTAACGTAGGAGCTTATGTACGCGCCCCCTCCGATCATGGGAGGGAAATCGGGGTTAAGAAATGTGGCTTCCCTCGGCACTATTCCGCCAGGTATATCGTTTGTGTGCAGTATATTCAGATATATGGTGTCCGCACCCGCCCAGAAGGTCAGGGCAAGCAGCAGAACAGGCAGCAGTATTCTCACTTTACCCTCCCGCCTACAGGTCAAATACCCGGCTGATGGAGATCATCACCCTTGTATCCGTTTCCTCAATAGTCAGGCTGTCTCCCGGAACGAACGATGGGAGGCCTGTGATCTCGGTCTGCCTCCATCTGTCAGGAGAGAAACTTGCTCCAACGTCAAGGTTCCATTCGCCGACACAGAAACCCAGCCCCGCCGTGAAACTCATTCTGTCAAGAGCGCTCGCCTGGGGAGAACGTCTGTAGCCAAAGCCGAACCTTGCTACAGGGCCTCCAGGAAGCGTATTCTCAACTCCGGCATTAACTCCCCATGAGTTCTTAAGGCCAAGATTATCACCTTCGAATTCCAGTGAACCATCTGAACTCCAGAAGAATCCTCCGATGAATCTTGATTTCAGGCTGTTTCCCGGAATGTAGATCGAGCCGAGTCTCAGCGTCATCGGCATATCCAGATCATAATCCGTTTCGGAAAGCACATTCCAGGTTACAGGATCTCCGTCGGATCGGGGAGAGATCGAAAGAGGCATGGGATATTCGAGGGCTGCGCTGACAAAGACTCTCCGGTGGGGAGCGAACAGTATCGAGCCTCTTGTTACTATACCGTTCATCGATTCGCTGCGATGGGAAAATGTGCTGTCAAGTGAGGGATCAACATGTGTTACTTCCCATGTAACGTCCCGGGAGCCGGTAACGTAGCCTCCGGCAAGGCCGAAGGAGAAAACATCCGAAGGGATAAAGGATACAGCCAGAACGAATTCGTTCAGCATACCCGTTACATCCAGTTCTTCATTTCCTGTTATTACGTAGGCATCGTCCCTCACTGTACGCTCATAACTGTATCCGAAAAACGACGGTACTCTCCAGCCGGCGGCAAATGCGAAGGATTCCGGTAACCCACCCCAACCTCTGACGGCCAGAGCTACCCCGCCTGGCAAGAAATCTATACCCCTGTTGAAGGCATATTCGGACTCACCGATGGAGTTCTCGAACTGATCGTAAACAAGCCTGGTTCGTTTTTCAACGAAGAAATCCATACCTGCCGAGAATTCAACCTGCAGCCCGTTGCCTGCAATACCCAGAAGAGAAGGATTTTCCAGTATTCCGAGGGCGGAGGCCTCCATGAAACCGCATTCACCCATACCATACGATACAGCTGAAGCGGAGCTCGCCGGGTTGCCGAGCCACATAATTTCGGGAAGCCCGGCAGTCATTAACGATAGTATTCCTGTTGCAATAATGCTCATTCTTCCACCACCCTACCAGCGGAAATCTAGCTGGCATCGGATGCCATAGTCCGTTACGTGATCACTAAAATCCCTCACCGGGCTGCCCGGATCGCCCTCATAGTAGAAGCTGTCATCAGGGTCGGGTCTGTACAGGCCGGTTCGGGGATAAAATGTATCTTTTCTCAATACCCTCAGTCTGAACTGAAGATTGTCTGACAGATTATTCTTCATGGTAACATAGAATTTCGTACCGTCCCCATCCAGGAAATCTATGCCCGTATCTTCGAATTCCCACTGACTCATCCCGTTGGTTGACCAGAGTGTTGTTCCACCCAGAACAGAGAGGTTCTGGCTGAAATTGTGCTCCCACCGGACAGCTATGTAGCCGCCTGTCATCAATCTGTCATCGCCGTAACGGGGATTAGGCGTAAGCTCGACCATCCCGTACCGCAGCTGAACATCGAAATAATCACTGTTCGAAGGCAGGAAGAAAGTCCTGAATGTGTACTCGGTGGTGCGGGAGGTTGTGGGGATCACATCATGCATCTTAGTTTTTTCCTGATATTTGCATTTGAACCTGAACCTTACAGGAAAAACCGGTCGGTATTCAACCTCACCCTGGAACCTGTGGTTAGCAAAATTCCATGGTATGGAACGCCAGATGTCAAGGTAGATTTTAGTGAAAGTAATGCTCCTGCTTACCTGGAAACGGCTCTCAACGTAAAGTCCCTCTTCGGGCTTGGGGGTTGGCCACTGCGCAAGCTGCGAAGCCAGGGGGTCGCTCAGATAATAGGGTTTCTCAAAAACGGTATCATCGTATCTCAACTGTTCGGTAAAACCCCGGTTGTAAGGATTGCTGTATCCAAGATCGTAGTGTCTCCAGATCCCGAGAAGATAGAAATAATCGTTCTGCCATCTTCCCCTTGCAAGCATGGCTACAGCTTCATTGTCCTGGCGGGCGAATTCCCCTTCCAGACTTACATTATCCAGAATTGTCTGGGCAGAAAGGCTGATGAAGGAGGATGTTTCCCCCGAGGTCAGAATATCGTACTCAGGGCAATCCCAGTTCTGAGCGTCTCCGGGTATATCTAATGCATCAGGGTCAGGTACAAGGGAATCGCTGTAGGTGATTTGCATGCCTCCGACTCCCAGAGCGGTGCCCCAGGGGAGGAATCCGCCGAAATCGTAAAAGCCGTACCCGCCGAAGGTGGTCTCACTCAGAACATCAGCGTAGGGCGATGTTCTGACAGCAGACATGACAAGTATGTTCGGTGTCCCATCGATGCTCCTGAGTGCGTCCCTTGCAGAATTCGAATAGAAACCGTAACCGAGGAAAGGACCTGCACGCATTTCCACTGCCCCGCCCGTAAGGGCGAACTGGCGAGTGGAGGTCAGATCAGGGTACAGACCCCATGTCCGGTAAGTTGACCTGTACATGAGCTCGTCCGAGTTATCGATCATGAGCCCCTGACCAAGAGAAATATTGTAGGTACCCAGTACGACCTGGTTCACAACCCCGATATTCTCCATTGAAACAAAGCCCTTTGTTACATCGAACCTGTTGTTCAGATCGCCCAGTTCAAGGTCCGAGTAAAGTCCGAATCCAGAGGTGGAGTTCCTGCCCCGTGAGAACCTGGCGCCCCCGCGGAACCTGTCACCCAGCCCCACACGTACACGGTGCTCCCAGCCGGTTACGTTAACCGCCTGCAGCAGTTCGTTGTATTCGCTGTCCAGTCTTTCGGCCCATGCGATGCTGTCGGTTTCCGTATACCCTCTACCTCCTTCTTCGAGATCCATTATGGCTGAACGGAGATCACTGAGCAGCGTATTCAATCCATCTTCATCGCTATCTCTGCCATCTCCGCCATCGATGACCATCCTGTAACTTCCAAAGAACTCCATGGAATGGAGATCAAGCTCACGAACGGATACGTAATCCCTCAGGTTCCTGTATCCGTAGTATGTAAGATCATCTGCATTCCGCAGAGAGTACACACTGGAAACAGGTCCAAGAGTGTTAAGTCTTCTCTCAACCGCCGCGGCATCGATCAGACTCACTCTGTCCAGACTTCGAAGCTGCCAGGATGTGGCCGAATTTATGGGAATGGGGCGAAGAAGGTAATTCTCCCACATGTCCACCGCGGCATCACCCGGCCCGTCTTCGGTTGCAAGCCTTTCCATGATGCTTATGATGTCCGGTGAGATCCTCCCCTGGGAAGGGGGGACTACCACGCAGTTATTCCTGAGGTACTCGAGCTCCTCTGCACCGAATCCGGGTATCTCCATGACTTCGTAGATACTTTTGAGACCACCCGATTCGTAGATATAGGTATAGAGGTCAGATGCCTGCTGTGAGTCGAGCCCATCAAGCTCCTGCAGTTCCTGCAGCGTTGCCGTGTTCAGATCGAATCCCCCCGGGACGGCAAGGCCAATGCAGACAGCAAGTATCAGGCTAGAAATCATAAGTCACCCCGAACTGGTGAGTAAGGTCCAGCTGTGGATGATTAATAACAGCGTACTTGAACCCGATCCCTCTGATGTAAGCATTCAGGCCTCCGGAAATGGAGACAGGATTGCTCTGAACACCGGCCAGGATCGTAACAGGTCCGAGTGGAAGAGACTGACCCACATGAATTCTCATACCGCAGAAATCCCGTGAGAAGGTCAGAGCGGAGATCATGCCTGTAGCCGGCTCGTACCGCAGGCCTACATCGATTCGTCTTCTAAGGTATTCGCTGGTATCCCCCAGTCTTGCCTGGAATGGATTTCTAACCGACGCGGCCAGAAGCCATCTACTGTACATCCTCACCTGAAAACCCATATTCACTGCCATTGTGGTGGCGCTCCCGTATTCAGAAACCCCATCGGCAATCGATGCCCTGTAGATCACGGGCTGCAGTCCTAATGACATGTCATCAGTAAGCATTCCGGCCAGGGTCATGGCGATCATCTGTTCATTGTAGAGGTCTCCACCGAAGTAACGGAGATTAACACCGGCATTCCATCTTCCGCTGAGATGAAATGCGCCGTCGATCCCATAGGTTCCCAGATCCATATTAGAGAAGGGAAGCCTGCCGGAAATGGTTACGGTTCCGGCATCAGCTCCAGCTATGGCGGCGGGGTTGAAAAGCGCCATTTCGGCTCCGAAAAGAACAACACCTGTTCCGCCCATAGCCTGGGAGGCCACACCTATCTCAAGCTCCTCAAAAGCTGCCTGTGACTGCCCTGCAAGAATCAGAAGGGCAAAGAGAAACACTGCTGGTTTGATACGCATCATTGCCACCTCAATTCAGAGGAGCCGCTACGACAACAGTCTCAGTTGTCGTATACCGCTTGCCATCGGAATCCACACCTTCCAGAAGAACCACATAGGGTCCTATTGGAAGGATCTCTCCGGAATCGTTCTTGCCTTGCCACTGCACCACATCACCGGCAGGACGCGAATCTGCAAGATGCCTGACATCCCTCCCGGATCTATCGAAAACGGTGACTGTGAACCTCATGCCGGACGGGCCGCCGTACTCCATGTTCAGAATCTCACCAAGGGAAGGGGCAAAAGGATTGCCGGTAAGCAATGTAAGGTGAAAACCGTCCGAAATGGAAGGTTCGTAGATCTGCAGATCCGACTGATACCTTGGAAGCAGCTGATAGCCGCTGTCGTACGGTGGTTCGGAATCGTACTGACCACCGATACCCGTAAGGAACAGGCGAACTCCCGCCACAATACTGGAAACGCTTATTCCGGTGGTCTCACTCACTCGGACAGCAATAGCGGTCTGTCCGTTCCATACTTCAAAATTGTATCCTCCCCCAGCAGATTCGGGATTGTTGGCAACGGTCACCCACTGTCCAGTTGTGCTGTTTCCAAGCACAAGAAGCAGACCTTCAACGCCTTCGTTGACACCCTGATTCAGACCGAGCTGAAGAGGCTCGGGAACTCCGGGGTTATCAATGTATACAAAATCCGACAGGGAAGAGGGGGAGATCTCCACCAGACCGTTGTACTGCATGATCTCGCCCGTTATCCTCCATCGCTCTCCAGCTGTAATAGCACCGGGACTGGCAGAACTGTAGGCGTAAACGTTTATACCAGCAGTGGAGTCCTGAACGTAGAAACTCAAACCTGTTGAAGAGAATAAAGTCCCCTCGCAGGTTGCGATTCCTTCGACGGTCAGTATTTCACCCAGATGATCGGGGATCCCATCTCCATTGAGGTCTTCTCTGGCTTCCCCGATGGTTACTGTCTGGGCTCCGGCCAACCCGATGAACAAGGTTAAGATCATAACCGGGAAACTTCTTCTCATTGTCTCCCCTTTCATAATTGTGTTAATCAGTCCAGTTCGGACCCAAGTTCCGCATCCGCAAGACTTGCAGCCCGTTCCAGAGCATCCTCTGCACTCATTCTTCCGTAGAGTGCGATTTCAACAGCTTCCGACAGGAACAGTCTGCCATCGTACCAGAATGTTCCCTGTGGTTCGAATTGCGCGTACTCCACCTGAAGCATCACATCCATCAGGCCGGGGTATGCAAGAAGACGTTCCTGTATCTCCGGATGGTCAAAGGAACTTCTTGTTGCCGGAATATAACCTGTAGCAGCACTCCATCTAGCCTGCTGCCGGGGTTCTGTGAACCATTTCACGAATTCCCATCCGGCTTCGACCAGTTCGGTGTCGGATCTGAACAGGATCACATTGGTGCCCGCGATTATCACGGCCTGCTCTCTGTCGACTGGAAGAGGAGCTACACCGAGAGTGAAAATATCCTCTCCGTTCTCTTCCATTCTTTCCATGTTGCTTTCCATGAAAGCCAGGGAAACCGTTGATCCCTGTACGATCCCGACTGTACCATCGGCAAAATCATTCTGATGTGTGTAACCGGAGGAGATTCTGGCGGTCCCGTCAGTATGTATCAGGTCTATCAACAGCTGCAGCGCGTCTATCCCTTCGGGCGAGGCGAAGGCGGTTCTGGTGCTGTCATGATTAAGAAGTGTTCCGCCTCTCTGAAGCAGCAGATTCTCGAACATCCCCACGCTGGGAGTAAATGCGGTTCCCCAGCGGTCACAGTCGTCAAGAAGATCACCGTCGTTATTACCATCCTTCGTAAGAGCTGAAAGGACGATCCGGTAATCCTCCCAGGTTTTGGGAGGGAGCAGCCCCAGGCTGTCCATTAATTCAACATTGTAATATAGAGCCTGCACGCTCTTGTTGAAGGGAAAACTGTAAATGCGGCCGTCGTAAGTATTGTTGCGCTGGAAAACCGGAAAGAAATCGTTGTTCCATCGTTCGGTGATCTCCTGTGAATCAAGTTCCATGAGCGAGTCCATTGGAACAAGGGCATTACCTCTTATGAGCTGTGATGTCCAGGTTTCGTACGCCTGCGCCACCACGGGTGTATCCTCCGCCATGACGCTGGCCAGTATTTTCTGGCAGAGAGCCCTGTAATTGCCCATACTTACAGGGATCACCTCTATTCCAGGGTGTGTTGAATTAAATTCAGTGATAAGTGTATCCTCAAGATACTCCCCAAGGGGACCACCCATCGCATGCCAGAAAAGAACCTGAATTGCTCCGTCACTGCTTTGATCGCTGTTTCCGCAAGCCAGCAGTGAGATCAGGAGAATCGGAAGCAACTTTCTCAGCAGAAGGGACCTCCTCGAATCAGATCAAAAAAATACAGCGTTGTATAATACTAGCTTGAGTACACTCCTACCAGAGACAGAGCCCCCTGTCAGTCATTATTGCAGCATGTGCCTGTGGGACAGCTTCGGGAGGAGTCGGAGCATTTCGGTTGAGCGTAGTCTGTCGCGTGGAATCCGGCACCCTTGAAGATGATCCCTGAACCTGTTCCGATCATTCTTTCAGTCGTACTTCCGCATTCGGGGCATTTTCTCTCAGCGTTATCATTCATCTGATGAAATTCATCGAATCTGTGACCGCAATCCTTGCATCTGTATTCGTAAGTTGGCATCGTAATCCCTTTCAATCATTCTTGATCATAGTAATCGCTCCGTCAGGGCATACATTCAAGCAGGCTGCGCATCCTGAGCAGCCCCGTCTCACATGTGCCCTTCCCTCACCATCGATATTTATCCTGCGGTAATAACAGGCGGATCTGCACTCCCCGCAACCTTTGCAGAGTTCAGGATCAACCTTCGCTATTCGAAGAGGTTTGGGCTTACCGAATATTCCTTTTCCAGGATATCCAGAAGCCCTTTTTCTTCTAAAAAGAAGGCTTGTCAATCCGCTCATTAACTCCTTCACAGTTTATACAGGCAATAAACATTCCAGGTAATATGCATACGTTAATGCAATATTGTAAATAACATACATTTCCTTGGGGAGAGTGTACGGTTACTTCCGCGTCAATCTGGCATAACTGGTGATCAATCCGCGTTTTTCCCGGGATTGAAGGCGTTATCCTTCATCTCCAATTCCTCACTGTCAGCGAGACTGCTTACCTGGGACGCAGTTACCCCCTCCTTTACCGCAACGATAAGACCGACCAGAATTATCGGCATGAACTGTGTGGTATGAAACAGCAGTGCCAGTATTCCGGTGTTCTCCGGGGTTATCCCTATGAGCCCGGGAAGAACAAGTACCAGTGCACCGTGGATCGTACCTGTTCCGGCAGGTGTCGGGATAAGCATGCCGAGCCCGGCAAGGACAAGGACAAGCAGGGGATAGTACCATACGAACTGCAGGTGCAATGCCCAGAAAACGGGAATCACAGAGATGGCCAGTGCCGCCCATACGCATAGAGAGTACAGGATGACTCGAATTGCATCTCTCCAGTCCCTCAGTATCTCAAGACCGTGGGCAAAGGAGATCAGAAGGCTTTCAAACCTGACGGACAGATTGTTCAGTCTTACCCATCGCAGCGGGGCGGAGATCACTCTGGCTGTTACTTCTTTCCATCTTCGCAAGGCTATAAGCATAAGAAGTACTGCAATATAGAGCAGGCCGGCTGCTATCAGCCCCAGTTTGATAGTACTGTCAAGCGCAGACCAGAGCACTGCAAGCACGATAAGGGTCATGGCCGCCAGTGTAAGCCCGTCAAATATCCTGGCGAGGACTACTGTTGCAAAGGAACTGGCCCTTGGCACGGAGGTTTTTCTTGAAAGAAGCAGGGCTCTCAGTATCTCCCCAACGCGCCCTGGAAGAATTGAATTTACGAAAAATCCTGTGATCAGGGGACCTGCGGCATCTCTTGCTGATACAGTACGGATAGGGGAAAGTAGAAACCTCCACCTGATTATTCTGACTGCATAGCTGAGTGCAAGTGGTGGAAGAACCAGCAGTAGAACCGGCCATTCCATCTCTCTGAGTACTGACAGCAGCTGTGCGATATCTGTTTTCCTGTAGGTGAGGTAAAGGGCAATCCCGGCGATTATCACACCGGGAACAATGTGCTTCAGGATACCGCTCTTCTTCAAATCAGGTGGCCTCCGGAGAAGCGAATGCTTTTTCAACGGCAAGGCAGATAGCATGACCCGCGACAAGAAGGGCTTCCTGAATGTGGCTTGTTTCATTTGAGGAAGCCATGACACAGATATCAGTCATATCCGATAACACGCAGCCTCCAGTACCGGTAAAACCTATAGTCTTCATGGATCTGTCCTGTGCCGTTTCTACGGCTTTGAGGACATTCACCGAGTTTCCGCTTGTTGAAATGGCCACAAGAACATCCCCTGGCCTTCCAAGGGCTTCGATCTGTCTTGAGAATATTCCACTGAAATCGTAATCGTTGGCTATCGCTGTTATTATTGCCGAGTTCGCTGTGACAGCAACAGCAGGGATGGGCTTTCTCTCCATACGGAATCTACCTACAAGTTCACCTGCAAGATGCTGTGAATCAACTGCGCTGCCGCCGTTTCCGCAGAAGAAGATAGTGCCGCCTTTCCGAACACACTCGATGCAAAGATCGGATGCCCTTTCAACAATGGTACTGTCTATAGAGGCCAGAGCACGCCCGGCCGACTCCAGATAATCATCTATTTCAGGCATTATTTTCTCCTCCAGCGTTCTATCGCATCCCAAACGGTAGGCAGCTGTATCCCCCTGGATGAAGCTACTTCTGAGTATACAGGTCTGGGAGCATCGAGGTTAAGATCGGACCATGATACCTTCCTTACGGAACCACCTGTGAATGCAGTCAGTCTTCCTGCAATCTGTGCCGGTGTCAGGCCGGGTCCGCAGGCAACGTGATACAATCCGCTGCCTCCATGAGAAATGATATCAATAACTGCTCTTGCGAGATCAGGCGCAAAGGTAAGACAGGCAACCTGATCACTCACTGCCGTAACTTCACCCTCTTCTGAAAGATATTTCCAGAAGAAAGGAATCATCCCTTTCATGGCAGAGAACATCCAGGACGTCCTGATAACGATATTTCCAGGATCGGCGCCAAGCGCTTCCGCCTCGCCGAGCAGCTTACTCTCTCCGTAAACATTGGCAGGTGAAGTCTTATCACCTTCAAGAAAGGGCTCTTTCTGACCTTTGAATCCTGTGAAGACATGATCGGTAGAGATCGTCAGCAGCTTCCTGCCTGTCCTGGCGAGATTCATCACACCATCCCTGTGAACCTTAAAAGCCAGATCGGGTTTCCGCTGGCACAGATCCACATCAACCACAGCAGCACAATTGATAATCCACTGTGGATCGATCCTTTTTATGGCAGCTCTGATCGAGCTCGGTTCTGTAATATCCAGCTCAGGCAGATCTGTTCCTGCGGCATCGGTGCCCAGAAGATTCAGAAGCGCGGCTCCCAGCTGACCGGATGCGCCGGTGATAAGGTATTCAGCTTTCATGCAATCTCCTGGATCAGAAGCTAAGTATTTCATACAAGAAACGGAATATTTAAAGGTTTCTGGAACTATATGACAACGGAGGTACATAAGTAAATGGAAGGATGCCTGTCCGCAGGTTAGCGGTTTATCACCTGATAAGATCCTCAGCTTCAGACTGTGGAAGGATCCTCAGCCCTTCGCGGGAGCCCATCCTGCCTCTAAAGATAATGAGTTCAGCGGGTTTTTCAGGGGAACCTGCGGGTTGTATCTCCACCGGATTTATTCCGAAAGCCCTGCAGCCGAGCATAATATCGGGAAGTGAGGAAGGTCTGTTGACGATAAGTAATTCCCCACCCCGGACAAGGAGGTGCGCGGAACTCCGGATGAATTGATACAACAGCAGTTCCGTCCCTCTCCTCGACCTGTCTCTTTCATCGCACGGGCTTCTTCTCACCGATCCCTTCCTGCCGTAAGGAGGATTCGTTATTACGGCATCTGCAATGCTGTCCGGAAAAACAAGTGGTATGGATTTAATATCGCAGCAGACGGCAGATATGGCTTCCGAACTCCTCTGAATATCCTTTGAGGCTATCATCAGCTTCAGGGGATCGTGCCTTAAATCAATGCCTATCCATCTGCACCCGGGATTAAGTGCCGAGGAGTATATTGCGGCTCCTCCGCTGCCGCTGCCGAGATCTACAATAACCGAGCCCGGTGCTGTGCGGAGAGCGGAAGCAAGAAGAAGAGTATCGGTTGTTACCGATGCTCCAGCATCCTGAAAAACCTTAACCTTCCCTGCAAGTATCTCCTGTCTTTGATTTATCACAACGTTATCAAAACTATCTAACTGCTGCTTTGACAACTCCCCAGGTATAGAAGTCAGGTGGAGTGCTCGACCTGTAATCGTACCAGCGTTTCATTGACCATAACCCGTAGGTGTCTTCCACCATGCGGAACATAACCCGTCCCTTGGCGGGTTGATCCCATCCACAGTAATCACTTCCAGCGGCAATTATCTCGTAGTCCCGGTAGATATCGGCTGAGTCGGCAGGCGCAACAGGGTCAGGCAGGGATGATACAGTGATCATGGTAACAGAAATAAGGCTGTCTTCGGGCAGTAATGATGCCTGTGCAGCGTTAAAAATGTTCATCATGGTATTCTGTTCAACTCCGTAATCCCAGTCACTGAAATTCCAGGAGGCGGCGAATTCTGTTGTATCTGCCCCGTCAGCGATGAACATGTAGGACGAATCGCAGCATGCCATGGTCATGGCGATGGATCTTCCTTCCATTGAGTTCTCAAGGTTAACAACAACAGTTGAGGGGGAGTACGGCTGCTGCCAGGGTATTTCCTCCCCCGGATCAGGATCAGCCGGATCTCTGGGTTCGAAGAAAGAGCATGAAACTACGGCAGTAAGAGCCGGGATGAACAGAACCAATATGAATTTACTCATTATTTTTCCTGCCTAGAATTGATAGTTAAGACCAACGACAGCCTTCCAGTAGCTTTGTCTATCATCTCTTGAGTAAAAGGAACGGGTTACATTTAGAGAAAGAGTTCCGTTGTTCATTAACATTCTTGTACGCAGACCAACGTGGTGTATGTGCTCTATCCGAGAGGGAATAGTCTGGGCAAGATAATTCCTCTGCTGATACTCCCAGGCATAACTGGGAGTTAGACCTATGCTGCCCCCGACATGAAAACCGAGATTTATTTTGATCGTGTTGCCTGTAACCTCCTCGGATCTTCTGAAAATGGAATTCTCGAAACTGCCCTGATCCTGAAAGCGGAAGATATGAATCAGTCCTAGAGTTGTGCTGTCCTGCGAAACCCTCTGGAAAGAACTCTGTGTAAATATCCTTCTGAAAAGCAGGTCCGAACCTGTTGAACTTTCAGGAAATAGAAACGTTGTATAGTCAGCACTGATCTGAATCGATTGGCGAAGTGTCCAATCGCTGCCTGCATCATATCTGAAACCCGGTTCAATACTGTACGTGGAAGATCTCTTACTGTTGCCCGACTGCTCGGACATGATATAAATGGTCTCCCTGCTCTGACCCTGAACCACTGCATTGAGTATGACTCTTTCGCCTATCGGTATCTCCGCGCTAAGCGAAAGAACCTCTCTAAGCTGGTCATAATCGAAATTATCCCGGTGTACGATACCCCAGATATCAGTCCATGTTCCGTAGGTATCACGCTTCAGAAGCTGTATGGTCCTGTAAAACGAGATCCTGCTTTCCCCTGGAGTGTAGTCGAGACTGGCCCTGAACAATCTGTTATCATCAACATAGTACGTATTGAACAGTGTCGATACTCCTGTTGCAGTTCTCTTTTGATCAACGCGGTCGATGGCTCTGGACAGGTTCAGGTTCAGGTTCAGATTTTCCAGAATCATATATCTCATGGAGGATGATACGCTTCTGTATCTCTGCTGTCTGTCCAGGACATCTCCTTCGCCGCCCACGGTATCAGGATCAGCGTATTCGTAGAACCTGTTCGAATAATCCCAACCGGTTGTTACCTCCATTGATAGTCTTTCAAAAGGAGAGGGAACCACAAGGGACAGATTGCTGAACCAGTCATCCTGTCTCTGTGTTCTGTTTGAATCCTTATAGGTTGTGAACAACTTCGATGCACCGATCTGCGCGTTAAGCCCTCCACCTCTGTACACTCCGGGAAATTCGTAATTCATCCTGATGGACAGATTATTGTTTCCAGTATCCGTCTGGTATCCAAGAGTTCTGTGTTCCCCGAAGGTGACACTTCCGCTCATCCCCTGGAATATGCTCCTGTTCATCGAAATATCAACGTTCCTCACACCACCCTGGTCATGGCCTGTTATGGTGCTGTCGCCTGAGGGATCCATGTAATCTATGAAGTGAGCCCCCAGTCCGATGTTTATGGACATCCAGGATGCCGGTGTATATCGGATCTGCCCGGCAGTAGTATTGCTGAGTCTGTCCCTTATCAGTTCGTTATTAATTTCCTCCGAGCTGATGGTCCTGGAGAGATTTATCCCCAGTTCAATTCCCTGAGCAGGTGTGAACGTCAGGCTGGCAGCGCCATTCCTGCCGTCGGTGAACCTGTTGAGATCCCTGTTCTTCCCGGCGTTGAAAGTGGCGTTCGCGTTCATTGATATCCTTGAAGTCAGCTGCTGGTACAGAGAGAGGGAATTAGTAAGAGTGCTCTGGTCCTTGACCTGATCAAGTGAGATATCGTAACCGATGGTGACTGCCAGCAGGCTTGCGAAAATAAGTGGCAGGAGTATCAGTGACTTTCTCAATCCATTGCCTCCGCCATCTTGATGAACCTCTCGGGAAGGATCTGTTCAGCCCTCAGGCCGGGATCAACATCGGACAACTCAAGAAGTTTCAGAGCCCCTCCTTCTCCGAGAAGCGGTTTAAGATTATTAAAAATGGTTTTCCTCCTCATGGAGAACGACACTTTTACAATCCTTCTGAATCTACCATACAACTCTCCGGTAATCAGGGGCTTACTTCGGCGATTCAGAACAACTACCCTGGAAAGAACTCTCGGAACCGGATAAAAATCCTCCGCAGAAACATCAATAAGATTCTCTACAGTGAAAATCGGCCAGAACTGCAGTGAAAGCTTACCGTAATCCTTGCCACCGTCAAGGGTTGCTAATCTGACAGCTACCTCCCTCTGAAGCATGAGGACAGCTTTCTGTACATGCCTGAAACAATGTTCGATCATTCTGAAAAGAATGGGAGAGGATATGTAATAGGGAAGATTACCGACTACGGTCTTGAATGGGTAACCGGGCAATTCAGAAGGATCTATATTAAGAAAATCTGCCTGGATAACGCTCAGCCGTTCATCCCTGAACCTCTGGCGGAGGAACGAGGCCATCCTGTCGGATATCTCAACTACAGACAGAGATTCTGTTCGCGGGAGAAGTTTTTCAGTCAGGGAACCGAATCCCGGGCCTATTTCCAGAACGCTGCCCTGCCCGGGTATTTCCGCGACGATTTTCGCTGCTATGGCGGAATTGATGAGAAAGCTCTGCCCCAGTTTCCGGTTCGGATCAAGTCCGGTTCTATTCAGATACTTTCTCAGATCTGTAATAAGCATTATCCTCTCACCTTCAGCGGCAGGTTCAGGCTCTCAGCCAGTTCCTTTACCGATTCCATATCAACACCCGGATATCTTACAGCGGTAAGTCTGACGGAAGCGGCCATTCGCGCAAGTTCGATGAACTCAATCAACCTGTCCCATGCGTTTTCATCCACAGGACGGCAGATACTGCGGTATTCTTCTCTGCCCGAGGCGTTCAGGCTGATACTTACGGTATCAAATGGTTCCAGCAGCTCAAAGGTTTCCCCGGGGGACAGTCTCGAAAGACAGGTCCCGTTTGTATTCAGCCTCACGGAGAATCCCCTCTCGGATGCACTTCCAGCAAGCCTTTTAAGAAGTTCAGGCCTCATGGTCGGTTCACCGTATCCGCAGAAGACAAGTTCTTTTCCCATATCTGGAGTGAGTGCTCCGATAACGGAATCGAGTCTCTCCTCAAGAGGTTCGCAATGATGTGCAAGGTAGTAACCTCCGATACCATCCGTTCTGTCTTTAATACAGAACCTGCAGCGATTAGAGCATCTTCCGGTAATGTTCATATAAATATTCCCGTACAGCAGGTACACTAGGTCAGTTCTACGGTCGGGGCCGAGCTGCATGGCTCTCAGTGAATTCCTCATGAGTGTTACAGCGGTTTCCTCCGGATCCCTGCGCCATACCTCCGAAACGATATCAGCTATATACCTGACATTTGAAGGTTCATTCCTCCTCCCTCTAACCGGTTCAGGGGACATATAGGGGGCATCCGTTTCAATCAGAATTCTATCTGCCGGAAGTGATGCAGCAAGGTCTCTCAAACGGTCGTTCTTCCTGAAAGTCAGTGCGCCTGTGAACCCAATGTAGTATCCCCTGTCAGCTGCCTTACGCGCGGTGTCATCCTCCCCGGTATAGCAATGCATTATGACCGGAACGGTAACATCATCGCCCAGAACATCAAGAACCTCTCCTTCCGCGCCTCTGGAATGTACGATAAGCGTTAGCCCAAAAGCTTCCGCCAGACTGATGTGCTCTTTAAAAACCTCGATCTGCAGTTTCTCAGGAACTCTGTCCCTGTAGAAATCCAACCCTGTCTCTCCCACAGCTATTACCCGGGGATGTAGAAGAATTTCAGGTAGATCCAGGGTAATGTCCGGTGAATGAGAATCAGGACATAATTCGTTTGGATGGATTCCCGCCGCAGCGTATACGCCAGTTCGGGTTTCGGACAGTAAAGCCGCCTTCCGGCTGCTTTCCAGTGATATGCCTGGAACCATGAATCGTGTCACACCGGATTCCCCCGCAGAGGTAAGCACCCTGTCAAGGTCACCGCTGAACTGTTCATCACAGAGGTGACAATGAGTATCGAACAGCTCAAATCCCGGAGCTACGTTCTCCAGATCAGATCCTCCCTGGCAGGCCCTGTTGATATGGCTCTGATCGGAACGCCTGTGAGTTTCTCTATGAAAAGCACGTAATTCCTCGCATTTTCCGGCAGCGCATCCCACTCCCGTTCTCCCTTGATATCCTCCTCCCAACCGGGGAGTGTTTCATATATGGGAATGTGTTTCCCCAACCTTACACCTGTTTCAAAGAGGGAAAGGTCAATCTCCGGATCAAGCTCGTACTTCATGCAGACTTTCAGTTCAGGAATTCCGCTGAGGACATCAAGAAGAGTAATCGCTGTCCAGGTGCTGCCGTTTATTCTGGCGGTGTAGTTCGCCAGAACCGCATCGAACCATCCGCACCTGCGTGGTCTTCCGGTGGTAGCTCCGTATTCATTACCCTGTTCCCTTATCCTGTCTCCGAGCGAACCGGTCAGCTCTGTAGGGAAAGGACCGTTCCCGACTCTTGTGCTGTAAGCCTTCATAACACCAACTACTTCGTCTATCAGTACCGGACCTATGCCGAGACTGACGCATGCTGCCGCTGCCACGCAGGAGCTGCACGTAACGAAAGGGTAAGTTCCATGATCTGGATCCAGAAGGGATCCCTGTGCGCCCTCGGCGAGAATAGAACCTTCGGAAGCCAGTATTCTGGCGATTACCATAGATACATCCATCGCACGATCAACCAGCCGGATGGACTCGCGGTTAAATATTTCGACTTCTTCCCTCAGAGATCCGGCGAGTTCCGCGGAAAGACCCAGCTGCTCTATGCATTCATCGGTGATGGCTGCGGATCTTTCGAGAAATACTTCAGGCACCGCTGCATCTTCAAGCCTGATCCCCTTTCTCATGAATTTACGTACGTATGTGGGACCGATCCCGCGTCCTGTCGTTCCGACTGCAGATTTACCAAGCCTCGTCTCTTCGCTGTTCTCGATATACCTTCCCGCAGGATGTACAAGATGTACCTTTCCGGATATCGTAAGCCTGTCCGCGACGGAGATACCTTCTTTCTCCATCAGTTCCATTTCCTCAGAAAGGGCAATCGGATCGAGAACACATGAAGATCCTATGATGCCGAGTTTATCCGGCCGTATCAATCCACTGGGAAGCTGGTGCAGTGCAATCCTGTGTCCATCTGCTTCAATTGTATGTCCCGCATTAGCTCCTCCGGAGAACCTGGCAACGGCATCGACGGTTTCAGCAAGATGATCAACCATCTTCCCCTTGCCTTCATCACCCCATTGCAGCCCGATAATTATGGTTGCTGGCATTCTATTCCTTCCATGCACTTATTCGGAACATTCCCTAATCTACTACCTGGAACATCCATTTTTTGAGCTCCCGAATACCGAAACCGGTAATCGATGAGACAGGTATTACCGGCCCCATATCCTGTGCTTTTACCACGGAAGATGCAAGCTTTCCTCGCTTGAGCTTATCCGATTTCGTAAGGGCTATGATATAGGGTCTGCCCCGTTCCTTAAGAAAACTCACCATTTCCATGTCGTTTGACAGACATGGGTGTCTGGCATCAATAAGGAGTACTACACCCCTGAGCGGTACTCTGTCCATTAAATAGGCAGCTATCCATCCGGTCCATTCGGTACGGTTCTTACCTGGAGCGCGGGCGTATCCATAACCGGGAAGATCGATGATGTAATAACTTCCCGATACCGAGTACAGGTTCAGATACTGGGTGCATCCGGGTTTGGAACTTGTCCGTGCGACGGAATGATCACCGCTGAGTTTGTTCAGGAGAGATGATTTTCCCACATTCGACCTGCCGGCGAAGCAGATCTCCGGTAACCCGTCCCGGGGCAGGTTTGCGGACCCCGGACAGCTTCTCAGAAATTTCACATCCAGGGAGGGCATTGATCAGCCGACTTTCCCGGGTTCCTTCTTCTTCCTCGTCTTAACGATCTTCGGCCGGGTTTCACCTCTGACAACTTCCGGTGAGATCACGAGTTTTCTTACGTTCTTCAGGCCGGGCAGATCGTACATCGGTTCCAGAAGAATTCCCTCAAGCACGGATCTGAGGCCTCTCGCTCCGCTTCCGGCTTTTTTGGCTTTCTCGGCTACTGCTTCAAGGGCTCCTTCTGCAAACTCAAGTTCCACATCCTCAAGCTCGAACAGGTACTGGTACTGGCGTACCAGTGCATTCTTCGGCTGAGTGAGTACCTTTGCTAGATCGTCAATATCCAGGTCATCAAGCGCAACAAGTACTGGCAGCCTTCCGACAAGCTCCGGTACAAGACCGTACTTAACGAGGTCATGGGATTCGACATGTGCAAGTGCATTCATCTCCGTCTGGTCAACAGGGTCTAAAACAGCATTGAAGCCGATGGCGCTCTTTTTAAGGCGCTTTTCGACTATCTTTTCAAGTTCGTTGAATGCGCCTCCGCATATGAAAAGGATATTGCTGGTATCAACAAGGATATTGTCCTGATACGGGTGCTTTCTTCCTCCCTGCGGTGGTACACTGGCAACGGTACCCTCGACTATTTTCAGAAGAGCCTGCTGTACTCCTTCACCCGATACATCCCTCGTAATGGAAGGATTTTCAGATTTTCTGGAGATCTTGTCGAGTTCATCAATGTAAATTATCCCCTGCTGCGCTGTTGCAACATCCATATCAGTCACCTGAAGCAGGCGAAGCAGAATATTCTCGACATCTTCTCCAACGTATCCGGCTTCAGTCAGGGTTGTGGCGTCGGCAATGGCAAACGGAACGTCAAGAATCCTGGCAAGGGTTCTTGCAAGAAGGGTCTTTCCTACACCTGTTGGTCCCATGAGAAGGATATTGCTCTTCTCAAGCTCCACATCGGTGGATTCCCTGATGGTCCTGAGTCTTTTGTAGTGATTGTAAACCGCTACCGAAAGGACTTTCTTGGCCTGTTCCTGACCGACAACGTACTCGTCCAGCTGGGCTTTGATCTCCGATGGTATGGGAATTTCATCCTGAACCAGTTCCGGGATTTCAATCTGATGATCACTTTCAAAATCAACGAGTTCACCGCAGTATCTGATGCATTCATCGCAGATATGCACTCCAGGACCCTGAATCAGCTGTTTTACTTCACCGATAGGCCTTCCGCAGAAGGAACATTTCTTATCTTTTGCCATGCTTCTCTCCGTCAGCTTCTGGATAACAGTACGTTATCTACAATACCGTATTCGACTGCTTCCTGGGCATCCATCCAGAAATTCCTGTCTGAATCCTTAGCAATTCTTTCAAGAGGCTGTCCAGTATGTTCTGTGAGAATGATGTTCAGTTGTTCCTTGAGTTTAAGGATCTCCCTCGCCTGTATCTCTATATCACTGGCCTGTCCCTGAACTCCACCCATCGGCTGATGGATCATAACTCTGGCATGGGGAAGAATATTCCGTTTACCCTCAGCTCCCGCGGCCAGAAGAACAGCAGCCATGCTGGCGGCTATGCCCATGCAGAATGTAGCCACAGGTGGTTTAATGAACTGCATCGTATCATATATCGCCAGCCCGGAGGAGACTATACCTCCAGGGCTGCTTATGTACATGTTTATATCTTTCTTGGCATCCTCACCTTCAAGAAACAGCAGCTGTGCAACAATCAGGCTTGCAGCCTGGTTGGTGAGGGAATCACCGAGAAATATGATACGTTCCTTAAGGAGACGGGAATAGATATCGTAGGCTCTTTCCCTGTTCCCTTCACGCTCTACAACAAAAGGTACGATTGATGGCATCAGGATTCTTCCTTCCCGGCTTTTTCTTCACAGATTTTCTTTTCTTCATCTTTAACCTGTACCCAGCGCCATTGTGAATCCGGCCTGTCTTCCTTATCAGATCCAGTTTTACCGCTTTTCTTTGGTTTCTTTTCAGTAATATCGGCACGATCAAGAATTAGTTCCATGGCCTTTCTGTTCCTCAATCTGTCACGGGCAGATGATTCCGTTTCCTCGGAGCTTTTTGAATCCGCTATAAGTTCGTCGGTAATCTCTATCTCCTCCTTCTCGGCGACGGCTCTGAGAATGAGATATTCACGCACCTTGTTCATCGCAAGCTCTTTTGCAGCGGTTAACGTTTCCTGTCCAGTGGTCTCTTCACCCAGCCTGCTAACGTAGTCCTTTGAAAGATTTGCAACCATGTATTCGGGTGGATCAAAGGGATTGCTTTCAAGAATGCTGTCAATAACAACCCTCTCCTTGAGATATACGATCTCCTGATCGTAACGGGCTCTGACACTCTCCTCTACTTTTTTCCTGAGTTCCTCCAGATTCTTAACGCCGGCAGCCTTTTCGGCGAAATCATCATCCAGGTCAGGCAGAACAGGACGTTTCACTTCGTCTACCTGGAACCTGTGTACAGGAGGTTTATCTTCATCCGATGCATCATTGAGCATCCTTGCCGAGAAATTAAAACCCGGAACAGATCCCGTGACCAGCTCGTCAAACCCGTCACCTATCTGCGCTTCTCCGATTCTGACACTGAATTGCTGCGTTTCTTCGGTGTTTCCAGCGGGATAGGCTTCCAGTAGAACCAGATCTCCCTTATCGGAAGGTCTGTCAACGGTTTCAAAACTGATCATTTTTTCTCGGAATGATTCAATTGTCTTTTCAACAGCGTCTTCGAGGTCAAGGGGGGGTAATTCTATTTTTATACCATCGGTAGCTTCAGGTTCAGGTGTTTCGAAGATGGAGAACGTCATTTCAAAACTGTAGGCAGCACCATCCACAGGCAACTCGATCCTGCCTTCGGGATCGTTATCATCGAGGATCCAGTCCTCCGTTTCAAGAAGGCTGGACGTGAGTTCCTGCCTGACAGTGTCAGCGACTTCAGCTTTTATCATGTTTCCATACTGCTTGTCGATGATCGATCTTGGAACCTTTCCAGGTCTGAAACCGGGCATTTCAAGATCCTTTGAGATCTGCCTTCGTACTTTCCTGAACAGTCCGCTTATCCTTTCGGCTGATTCGGTGAAGAGGACCGTTCTTCTGTTGTCTTCCGATTTGATGATATCGAACATATAAATTCTTCCCTGTTTTCTTGTTGGATGGTGCGAGAGGGGGGATTTGAACCCCCACAAGTCAAGCTTACCAGATCCTAAATCTGGCGCGTCTGCCAATTCCGCCACTCCCGCAACGATATTCATTCACGCAGGTGCGAATATGCTT
>JAUWSL010000003.1 GCA_030610085.1 Candidatus Aegiribacteria sp. | reverse complement strand
CTCAGAAGCGGTTCTCCCGAATCATCTTCAGAACTTCCGGGATAATCGCCGTCCCACATGTAACCGAGATTCCTTGGAACCACAAGGTAAGTAGTATCGCTCACTGTATGGCTGCAGTGCCAGTACGGCATTCCTTCTGCGAACAGTATAACACCTGATTCAGGATCCTGCCTGTAAAGTGTGTCAGTGCCGACAACCTTCGCCAGAATTGTAAAATGGTCACTCACGCCGTTCTGGTCCACATCGTTGTCCGGGACTCCGTCTGTTCCAAAGTAGTTGTAGTGGTACCAGATGTTATCGGGATCACCCGGTGGCAGCGGATTGTCAGGGTTCTGCTGGTAGGTGTAATCGTCCTGAGTGCTCGCATTGACCGAACCATCGAAGACATATTCGAATGTCGCATCCGGATCGTTGCACCAGATAGCGTGCCCGTCGTAGTAGGCAAGATCATCAAGATGAGGTTCAGTCACATCAGCAGTGGCGACATCGCAATCCCCCATGATCCCGGCGACGAAGGCGTCAAGCGGGACACCCGGGTTGCCCTGATCGCTGTGATGCGTGAAGACGATCTCCGTGGCCATGAAGTTATCGAATCCAGGTGTGTCCCATGTGTAGTTCTCCACCCAGATGCCAAGCCCGTATGGATCAGTGTTGTACAGCGGATCCCAGTCATCGGCACCGTACTGCGACTGCTCCGGAGCCAGCGGTCCGGGCAGCATGTACTCCATGGGATATCCTTCGCTCGGCTGTAATTCCAGGTTTCCGTAACCGGCACAGCTCGCCCATTTGTCAGTGGAACCTCCGGGTGTGATATCACCGAAGCAGCAGCTCCAGAGTTCCCCTCTCCAAAGATAGTCGCTGCCGGAACCGCTCGGCCATTCCAGGGCCGTGTGAGGCCCACCCCAAGGTCCATGTCCCCATATCCCCATGTTCATAACAACTGAGCTGATATTACCGATGGAGTGCAGCACTGATACAGTATCGGGCCGCACGTCCGTACCGGACGGTAAAGGCATAAACAGGGGCTGCAATCCCCTGGCGGCGGCGCTTGAGGATAAAGCCAGAAGAACAGCTGCGCAGATGCACAGCGAAAACTGTTTTCTTCTTGTCATTTCATTTCCCCTTCCTCTGGATAATGCAGTCCGCATCTTGATAAATAAGAACTGCTCGTGACTTTGCTGGTTCTTTGTAAGGTAGGACGAAAAATGAAGGCGGGAAGGTTTGACAGTTATTTATTCTAAAGAACGCAGCTTTTGCTAATGATTGCTTGCTCATTATATCCTCCATAAATAGATAATTCAGATGAATTTCTTTGTCAATCCTTCCTGCATTACTTAAATCCCTATTAAATTAGTATATATGAGATCCGGGATACAGTTGCTTCTTTATCCGGACACCCGGATCTCTCCCGGGAGAGATCCAGTCCGCTTGACAGTATCAGGAATGGAGACAATCTTTTAAGTAGTGCATACGTTTGATTTACTGAAGAAGGGAGATTAAATGAAGTTAATCATTCTACTAGCACTGGTTCCCGCGGCATTCGGAGCCGGTGTCGTTCTTACCATCGATGCTCCGGATACAGGAATTACCGGGCTGGCGTACGGATCAGGCAGCCTGTGGGCAGTAGACGGCACGACCTCCTACGTTTACGAGATGGATCCTTCAAACGGTTCCGTCCTCAGCTCCTTCTACTTCCCTTACGGAGGTACTCCCAGCGGCCTGGCCATCAAGGGGGACACACTGCACATACTCCGCGCCGATATCGGAGTCTACCACGGCTACGTATACAGATACTCCACCTCGGGAGCCTACCAGGGGCTGTACGACTCTACCTGTTGAGGAAGCGCGCTATACCAGTCGGTGACTGGTCTCGCTTCCGGCGGTAATTTCACTTACGTTCTAGGGAACGGTTATTACGGAGATCCAGTGGTCGAGTACTTCAGCAGCTCCGGTTACGTTCAGACGTATCCCTACATTGATGATCTTCCGGCGCTTATCTCTCACTATGACATCGCGTATGAAAACAATAGTGGTACCGGTGACATCTGGGTGGCAACGGATGCCGCAGAAAGTCCTATAAAGGCTTACTGCACCGGTAATTTGCTGGTGGACTACATTCCGGAGTCCCATCTGCCTGCAGATATCATGCCCAGAGGGCTCTGCTTCGATACTGACGGCTACCTCTGGGTAAGTGATGAGAACGTCGATAAGATCTACAAGATCGACATCACAACCGGGATCGCAGAAGAAGGCGGCCTGCCGGTGGAACAGGCAGATCTGACGGTTTCTGCCAATCCCTTCTATGGCTCGGTCAGCATATCGGTGACCGGTGCTTCCGAACCGGTTGATCTGACCATTTACGACCTGTCGGGCCGTACCGTCCTAAGAACGGAACTGGCGGTCTGTGCCTCCTTCACCTGGGACGGAAGGACGGCATCCGGTGAAACTGCTCCCGTCGGCACCTACCTGATACACGCCGTCAGTCAGGATGATCTGGAGATGAGAACGCTGGTTACAAAACTCTAGGCCGAACCAGACGGCAGTGCTTTGGGCCGGCCGGTCATTGATCGTCCGGCCCAATTCGTTTTCAATAAAAAGTTTTTTCTGATCTTAATCCGGATCGATGCCCAGAACTCTCCTGGCGGAGGAGTACCTGCGGGAGTAGTTCGAATGGCTCAGGGGAGTTATCACTACGCCACGGTCAAGGTATGACGAACAGTGAATGAATTCCCCGTCCCCCAGGTATATGCCGGTGTGCTTCGGATCGTCGAATACCAGCAGATCTCCCGGCTGCAGGTCTTCCCGGTCAACCGCAATTCCAGACGTTTCCATAGCACTGACGGTACGCGGCAGAGGAATACCGTTGTCATTGAATACCCTCCATGCCAGGCCGCTGCAATCGAACCCGCTGCTGTCAGCTCCACCGTACACGTAGGGTACGCCAAGATAGGAGACGGCATCGTTCAGGATGCTCTCCAGTGTTGAGCTTGTCTCCTCCTCTGTCTCGAGTGATGAATCCATGTTCCTTAAGAATCCCTCAATTGTGCTGATGAAAGCTTCCCCGGATGACTCCGGTAAAACAGGCAGCGCCAGAAAGAGTACGTAAATTAAAATTGGGGCCGGGCCTAACATTTAAACATTCGTTACTGAAGAAACATTGAAAAATGTTTAAATGTTCGGCCCGGCCCCATCTTCGACCCCAGCTCGTAAAGAAGTATCGACGCGCTGACGGCGGCGTTAAGGGATTCCACTCCCTCTGCCATGGGTATGGCAACTGTCCCGCTGAGATGCTTTCCTGTGTCTTCGGAGATTCCGCGGGCTTCCGAGCCTATAACCAGACCAATGCACCTTTCATTTCTATGAAGCCGGTCGGTTGATTCGCCCGAAGCATCGGCTCCGATGAATTCCATCTCATGTGAATTATTACGCATGAAAGCGGCAAGATCAGCATCGAAAATGACCGGCACTGCCGAGTTCATGCCTGCGGCAGCCCGAGTGACCTTGGGAGTAAACGGGCAGCAGCTGTCCCTGCCCGCTATCACGGCTGTACACCCGAAAGCGGCCGCTGACCTTAGAATGGTGCCCATGTTGCCGGGGTCCGATATCCCGTCCAGCAGAAGGAAGACTCCTTCCCGCGGTATATTGTCCGCAGTCACAGAAGGGAGCTGGCAGACAGCGGTGATTCCCTGCGAAGTCTCAGTGCCTGAAATACCGGCAAAGAGCTTCCGTGGAACTTCGAGAACATCGATGCTTCTATGGTCAGCTCCTTCGGCTGCAGCTGCTGCCGGAGGAGAGGCTTCTTCTGAAATAATTATCCATTCCGGTGTTCCTCTCTGCAGGTAATCGGATACGAACCTTGGCCCCTCCATCAGAAAAAGACCGTGCTTCAGAATTCCGGTTCTGGAGTGAAGGCTTCTCGCGATTTTCAGCCTCGTATTAGAAGGGCTGATAACCTTAAACTGCATTTTTCACTTATCGAGGATTTCACGGATGATAGTATCGATGTCCGCTACCGGTACTTTTCCGGTAAGGGTACGAAGAAGAGACACATCGGGAGCTCTCCTGCGCATATCCTCGAAGTCATCAGGATATGCTTCTTCGTATGGAATGAGCACTATCTCTGAACTGGAGCCTGATATTTTCCTGACCTTCTCAGCAAGTTCGCTTATTGATATTTCACCGGTCGATCCGATATTGATAACTTTGCCGACAGCATCGGGATTTTCAATAAGCGAAACGATAGCCTCCACTATTTCGTAGACCATGCTGAAACATCTGGTCTGTTTGCCATCGCCGAATACAGTTATGGGTTGATCGCTGACAGCCTGTTCAATGAATCTGGGAAGGACCATACCGTACCTTCCCGATTGACGGGGTCCTACCGTATTGAAAAGCCGCCCGATCACAACAGGCAGGCTCTTGGATTTCCAGTATGCCAGAGCAAGGAATTCGTCTATAGCCTTGGAGCAGGCGTAACTCCACCTGCTTCTGCTGGTAGCCCCGAGAACGATGTCCCCATCCTCACGGAAGGGTACTTTTTCGCTTTTACCGTAGATTTCGGAAGTTGATGCGATGAAAACAGGCGTACCGCAGGATTCGGCAGCCATCAGAACGTTCTCGGTCCCTTTTACATTGGTTTCGATGGTCTCCACGGGCTGCCGGATGATGTTCTCCACTCCTACCGCGGCAGCAAGGTGGATGATGGTTCGTGATTGATGCACAAGCCCCTTTGTCAGAGATTCGTTAAGAACGGAACCTACAACCAGCCTGAACGCAGGGTTATCGGAACATCCATCAAGATTTGAAAGGCTTCCGGTTGAGAGATCATCAAGCACCAGAACACTTTTCCCCCTTGAAAGAAGTAGCTCACAGAGGTGTGATCCTATAAATCCTGCTCCTCCTGTAACAAGGTAATCGTACTCTCCGGGTCCGGACATCTCTTTTCCTTTCCTAGTGAGGAACAATGCTCAGAAGCACTCCTGCAGCTATGGCACTTCCGATAACTCCAGCAACATTAGGCGCCATTGCATGCATGAGAAGGTGGTTGTTCCTGTCATACTTCCTTCCCTCTATCTCCACAACCCTTGCGGAATCGGGAACAGCAGATACACCGGCCGCCCCGATAAGAGGATTGATCTTGTTGTCTCCCTTGAGAAAAAGGTTCATTAGCTTGGCGAAGAGAACACCACCGGCTGTAGCGATCGAGAAACTGACAGCTCCAAGTATGAATATCTTAAGAGAATCCAGAGTAAGGAAATAACTCGCCTGGGTACTGGTCCCCACAGCAAATCCAAGAAGTATGACCACTATGTTGTTAAGGGAGCCCTGTGCACTTCTGGCCAGCCTGTCGGTTACTCCGCTTTCCTTCAGAAGGTTTCCGAAGAAAAGCATACCCAGAAGAGTGATGGCTCCCGGAGCGATGAACGACGTTATGAGGAAGGCAATTATTGGAAACAGTATCTTCTCCGTATGTGAAACCCTGCGGACGGGCTTCATCCTTCGCAGACGCTCTTCCTTCGTAGTAAGAAGCCTCATGATCGGAGGCTGTATGACGGGTACAAGACCCATATACGAATATGCCGCAATCGCTATTGCTCCCAGAAGGGTCGGGGACATCTGGCTGGCAACGAATATCGCGGTAGGTCCGTCGGCACCCCCGATAATCCCGATGGAAGCAGCCTCCTGCAGGTTAAATCCCAGTAATAGCGATCCCAGCAGTGTGATGAATATGCCTATCTGGGCTGCCGCCCCCAGAAGCAGCAGTTTGGGGTTGGAGAGCAGTGCGCTGAAATCGGTCATGGCCCCTATGCCAAGGAAGATCAGAGGAGGAAAGAGGCCGCTCTTCACTCCGAAGTAGAACAGGCTGAAGACCGACTGCTGACCACCGAGAATGTCCTGGTAACCGATCGGCATCAGCTCAGGATTGTAAGGTATGTTGCCAGCTATCATGCCGAATCCGATAGGCACAAGAAGAAGGGGCTCGTAATCCTTTTTGATGGCCAGGTAAATCATAACGAGGCCTATGACTATCATTACGATATTACCTGTCTCAACCTGACCAAACCCGGTATCATTCAGGTACGATAGCAGATCCAGCCGCTGACTGTTTCCCTGTAGACTGCCGGTGATCAGCATGAGCAGTTTAGAAGAGATGGGCATGCATTACCGTCCGATTTTCATGATGACTGCATTTTCAAGAATGTTCTCACCTTCGGATACAGGAATCTCGCCCACCTTTCCCGATACAGGCGACTCAATCTCGTTTTCCATCTTCATCGCTTCGACTACAGCAACCGGTTGACCCTCATCTACAGTGTCACCTGTTTTTACGAGAAGTTTCAGGATAATTCCAGGCAGAGGAGCGAGGATTTCACCCTTTCCAGCTGTAATGCCGGGAGGAGATGTTCTGTCGGGCACATCAGCTGCGTTGACAACCTGGCGATGCCTTTTGATCACAGGCGTCTTGGAGGCCTTCCTCATCGGGGCTTCAACCTTAACCTTGTAGGTTCTGCCGTCGAGCGTTACTGCAACCGAATCGTCCAGTATTCTTCCTAAACTAACAGTGTAAGTTCTGTCGTTGACCGTTATTTTATACTCAGGCATTTCAGCGACTCCTGACTCTGTTCTGCAGTGACCCGGAATCCCGTACGTGTTCAGTCCTCCCCGCGAACCTCCAGGGGGTATAGGGTGTCTCGTGGGTTTCCCAGGTCAGTTTCATATTCTCCACCTGGTCAAGAAGGCAGAAGTGAGCATGAATCGCTGCAGATACAGCAGCCACTTCCTCCTTTGTCATTGTTCTATCAGTATCCTGCCGTGAAAGCGATGATCTATCTTTTTTCTTTCTGTCAAGGCCGAATCCGTCTTCAATCCAGCTCTTCAGTGCAGGGAGCATGAAGGCAAGCACTATAAGCCCTGTGAATACGGTTATCATGCCTATCAGGGCTATTCCAAGACCGCCTTTTAGATCGGCAGAATTCACCGCTGTAATCGTCACCGCTGCAGCCCACGTCATAACGGAATATTCCCATGTTTTTTGGGAGGGTTCGTCTGCCGCTTTCCCTCAAGCATTTCAAGAGCTTTGATTATGCGAAACCTTGTATTTGAGGCTATTATCACATCATCAAGATAGCCCCTGGAAGCTGCGTCGTAAGGGTTTGCGAATTTTTCACGGTACTGATCCACCAGCTCCTTCTTCCTGGCAACAGGATCTTTTGCCTCTTCTATATCACGGTGGAAGATGATCTCGACAGCCCCGTCAGGACCCATTACCGCTATCTCAGCAGTGGGCCAGGCGTAGTTTATGTCCGCCCTGATATGCTTTGAACTCATTACATCGTAAGCGCCACCGTACGCTTTCCTCGTTATCACCGTTATCTTGGGCACTGTCGCCTCGGCATAGGCGAAAAGAAGCTTCGCTCCGTTCCTGATTATCCCACCGTATTCCTGTGCCGTTCCGGGCATGAAGCCGGGTACGTCCACAAGCGTTACCACAGGGATATTGAATGCGTCACAGAAACGAACAAACCGGGCAGCCTTCACCGAAGCGTCGTTGTCCAGAACACCTGCAAGGTATGAGGGCTGGTTCGCCACTATTCCTGTGGAATGGCCATTCATTCTCGCGAATCCCACAATAATGTTTGGAGCGAAGGACCGCTGGATCTCGAGGAATTCGCCGTTATCAACGATGGCTTCAATTATCGTGCGCATTTCGTAGGGTTTGCTGGGACTGTCGGGCACGAATTCGTCCAGCCACATTTCCATTCTGTCAGGAGGATCAGAGCAGGACACTTTTATGGGATCCTCCATGTTGTTCTGCGGCATGTAGCTGATGAGTTTTCTAATAAGAAGAAGAGCTTCTCTCTCTTCGTCGCAAACAAGGCTACAGACTCCGCTGCGCCTGCTGTGAATTCCAGGTCCGCCAAGCTGCTCCTTGGTGACCTCTTCGCCGGTTACGGCTTTAACAACGGCAGGGCCCGTAACGAACATGTAGCTTATGTCCTTAACCATTATTGTAAAATCGGTTATTGCAGGACTGTAGACGGCTCCACCGGCGCAGGGACCAAGTATGGCTGAAATCTGTGGAATAACACCTGAATAGAGCACGTTCTTCAGGAATATCTTACCGTACCCTGCAAGGCTCTCGATCCCTTCCTGTATCCTTGCCCCTCCGGAATCGTTAAGCCCGATGAGGGGAGCGCCGTTCATTGCGGCCATATCCATGATCTTCAGTATCTTCTCGGCGAAGGTTTCCGAAAGGCTGCCGCCCAGTACCGTAAAATCATGAGAAAAGACATACACCTGCCTGCCGTCTATGGTTCCGTAACCGGTAACCACTCCGTCACCAGGGATCTTTTTCTTTTCCAGACCGAAACTTGTAGATCTGTGGGTAACGAACATATCGAATTCTTCAAAACTGTCGTCATCGAGAAGAAGGTCTATTCGTTCCCTTGCTGTCAGCTTGCCTTTCTCATGCTGCTTCTGAATCTTTTTCTCGCCACCGCCGGCGAACGCCTTTTCTCTAAGGGAGTGGAGTTTATCAGCCTTTTCAAGAGAACTCATCTTAGTTTTCCTTTTCAGCTTTCGGATGTTCGCACAATTCCGTCAGTACCTTCCCGCTGGCAGCGGGGTGAATGAAAGCTATTCTGGTGCCTCCCGCTCCCTTCCGCGGGGCATTGTCTATCATTCTTATGCCCTTGCTCTTCATCGAGTCTATTTCGTCGGAAACGCTGGCAACCGAGTAGGCGATATGGTGTATTCCCTCTCCACGCTTCTCTATTGCCTTCGCGATCGGACTCTCTTCCGAAGTCGGCTCAAGGAGCTCTATCATGGACTCTCCAGCACTGAACACGGCCACTCGTACTTTCTGTGAGGGGACTTCCTCTATTCCCAGAAGTTTCAACCCCAGATTGTCCCGGTAGAAGGATATTGACTCCTCCAGGCTCTCAACCGCTATCCCGATGTGATCAATCCCTGTTACGCTCATGGTCATTCTCCCGTTTATTCGTAAGAAATCCGGAAAGCAATTCACCTATTTCATAGGGAGTCGTCTTCCCCTGAAGAATGGATTCTACCGCCCCTTCAACACTGCCGTACCTGTCCGAGACATGCTTTCGAGCAAGTTCTCTTCCCTTTTCCCGGATAATACTTCTAAGTATCAGTTTTGTCCGTCTTCGCGCGATGATCTTCCGTCCGGTTCCCAGGGAAACACAGCTGACAATAGCATCCGTCAGTTTATCGATACCTTCCCCGGACAGTGCGGAACATCTGATAACCGAGGGTCTTGCAGTCTGATCGGGAATGAGGTCAAGGCTGGCGTTCACGAACATCTCCAGTTGTTCGATGCCGGGTCTGTCTGCCTTGTTAAGCACTATAATGTTCCCGATCTCCATGATCCCGGCCTTCATTGTCTGAACCTCATCACCAAGGCCGGGAACCAGAACCAGAAGGGTTATGTCCGCAAGGGAGGCGATTTCAACCTCCGCCTGTCCAACCCCCATGGTTTCAACAAGCACCGGGTCGTAAGATGCAGCGGCAAAAACTTCAAGAGCATCTCTTGTGGTTCCCGAAAGCCCCCCGAGATGACCTCTGTTTCCCATGCTTCGTATGAATACTCCAGGGTCCGTTGAGTGCTCCTGCATCCTTACCCGGTCCCCAAGGAGGGCTCCTCCTGAAAAGGGGGAGGTCGGGTCCACTGCAATAACACCGACTTTGCAGCCATGCCTTCTATAGTACGTTATCAGACGGTTTGTAAGTGTACTCTTCCCGGTTCCCGGGTAGCCTGTGATCCCGATTGTAAGGGAAGATCTTTCGGGGTTGAAGAGTGAATGCAATATCGGGGGAGCAAGGGGATGACCGTTTTCAACCATGGAAAGAACTCTGGCAAGTCCCCTCTGGTCTTTGCTTCGTACTTTACATGCGAGATCGTCTGCCTTGCTGGAAAGCAAGTCTGCCTCCGATCCGGTTAACTCAGCGGGAGGTTCAGCGGGTCTGGATTTCCTGCTCAATGAAATCCACAACTTCGGATGAAGAGGCTCCCGGTGTGAATATGGCTTTGAATCCTGCTTCTTTCAGACCTGGAATATCTTCCTCAGGGATAACACCACCACCGAAAAGAATAATGTCCGACCCGCCCTTCTCCTTAAGAAGCCTTGCAACTTCCGGGAAGAGGTGATTATGGGCTCCTGAAAGAAGGGAGAGGCCAACAAAGTCAACATCTTCCTGAATAGCAGCAACGGCGATTGCCTCAGGTGTCTGACGGATCCCGGTATAAATGACTTCCATACCGGCGTCTCTCAGAGCTCTCGCTATGTACTTGGCTCCGCGGTCGTGCCCGTCCAGACCGGGCTTTCCGATCAGGATTCTTATTCTACGATCCATAGCAGCCTCCGGTTGCTTTCGATACGTTAATCCCGCTGGTTCGCAGCGGGAGGTCCTGTCAAACAGTTTTCAGATGGCTTCCGGTGAACACTTCCCGAAAGCTCTTTTAATGAGCATAATATAATTGTCTTTATTCAGTATGCATAACCTGAGCCTGGAGGTGATGATTTGATGAGCGTTATCCTTGTTATATCAGTAATGACAGCGGTTTCCTTTGCAGAGATAAGTGGTGATATAGTCGCAGGGTACCTGGATCAAATAGGAGAAGACCTGGTCTACGAAAGAGCAGAAAATGAGTTCATGCTGCTTGCGGAAACAGAGGATGGGTCCATGATCCCTTATATGTACATACTTGCGGACAGTGAAATGGAAGGATGCCTTCTTGTAGCTCTTACGCCAGGCATAGTACCGGAGTCCGGAGCAGAAAGGACGGCCGCGCTCGAGGTAATCGCACAGCTTAACTGGAACAATACATGGGTGAAGTTCGCAGCGGATCCCGAAACTGGAGATGTATCCGCCATGTATACATTTTCCACGGAAGATGGGCTTGGATACGAGTCCTTCGCTGTGATGCTCAACCTTCTTCTAGGAACAGTGGATGAAAACTGGGATACGCTTTTAGCTATCTGATATCCTGCAACAGGAGGGGATTTAATGTTCGGCAATATAGCCATTTGCTGCGGTCGGGCCAGCCAGACTCTTGGTTTCCGTATATGTGAGATCCTCGGTGTAGATCCCGAACCTGTGGATTTCGTACAGTTCTCAAACGGCAATCTTATGGTGAATTTCATTGGAGAGACTGTTCGAGAAAAGGATGTATTCGTAATCCAGTCTGGAGAAAGGTCTATCTTTCAGAACAGGGACAGGGCTTTCGGTGCTGTTTCCGGCGACATTCTGGAGCTGCTGCAGATGATATACGCCCTAAAAGACAGCGCAGGCAGGATAACCGCAGTTACGCCCTATTTCCCCTACGCAAGAAGTGATAAAAAGGACAAGCCCAGGATCGCGATAACAGCCAAAATGATATTCGACATGCTTGAATCGGTTCAGGCGGACCGGGTACTTACAATGACCCTGCACTGTCCCCAGAGTCAGGGTTTCAGCAACATCCCGGTTGACCAGCTGCACGCGGACGAGGTTTTCCTTGATAAGATAGTATCGTTCGGTTCGGATACACTCGCCTTCGTAGCCCCCGATTCGGGCAGTATCATGTATAACGATGCAATTGCAATGTATGTCGCCCGTTACCTGAAGGAAGCAGGGCGGACCCCGGATATCGAAACAGGGTACGTTAAGAAAGTCAGAGTGGATGACACTGAAACACCGCACATAAAAACAGTCGAGGGTATAGACGATCTTTCAGGCAGAACTGTCATCATGATCGACGATGAAACCCTTTCCGGCAAAAGCCTGGTAATGAGCGCGGAAATAGCAATGGAGCGGGGAGCTAAAGAGGTTTACGCCTTTGTTACTCATGGTATTCTATCAGGCAACTCCGTCCTGAGGATTGAAGAAAGCGCTTTGACAAATCTGTTCGTCACTGATACGGTGGAATTCGATACAGAAGCCGCTGAAAAGGTTATAGGGGGCCCTGTCACAAAAATAGAAACCCTGTCCGTCGCAAGGATATTTGCTGAGGCTATAAAGCGTACCCATGAGGGTAAGAGCCTGAGTTCACTGTTCCTTGGGAAATAGCGGCTCGTAAAGCCTCTATCGTAAACGGCGGCAATCCTGAGAATAAAGTAAGAAAAGAGAAACAGGTGGAAGAGATATCCTTTGAAATTTATAAGAAATCTCATGCCGAAGCGGTTGCCCGAATGTGGTCCGAGAGCCGGGAGGGCTGGCCTCCGGGATTTCTGGGGGCATCGGAGTTCTCGTCAGAGAGCGTTGAGATGGAGGAAATCGCCTCCGGCAAACTGTTCACCGTGCTCGCGATCGAGAATGACAGAGTTGTGGGCTATTGCCGTACTACTCCCTACGGTGGAGAGTCTGATGCAGCGTACGTAGCGCTTCTGAATGTTGTTCCCGACCTTCATGGCAGGAAACTGGGCAAAAAACTCCTTCTGGACGCAGTAAGAAGAACAGCCGCTGATGGCTATTACCGGATAGACCTGCACACATGGCCCGCGAATATCAAGGCCATGCCTCTTTACAAAAAGACAGGCTTCTTCTGGGTGCCCGACACCATGGTGTACATGCAGAACTATATGCCTTTCCTGCTTGGAAGAACTGAATTCAGGGAATTTCTTGGGCGCAGGGACTGGTACGACTGTTTTGTAAGGGAGCTTGAAGTTGAGCCTGATGAACAGAGAACCGAAACGGGCAGGGAGGTCTTTAATTACCTGTTCAGAATCGGAAATGACAGCTTCAGGGCTGAATTTGACAGGAGGGGAAGGATACTTTCATCCCTGGAAACTCCCGTTCTGTCAGCCTCGGTAAGAAGAAACAGAGGGAATATCTACTATGGCAAAGCTGTCTCCGTCAGCATTGCTGGAAATTCCCTCCCGCAGGAACTGCAGATAATATCACACAAATACATTTCTGCTCCGGAATCGGTGACGGTTAAAGATGCCTCAGAGGGTTTTGATGTCATTCCCCAGGCAGTTGAAGTGCCTGTTCCGGACAGGGACAGATCCCCCAGAGTGTACACTAATCTGCCCGGCGCAAGCCCGCTTTCGATCGGGATAGGAATAAGAGCCGAGGAACCTGTCTCAATTCTCTCTTCGTCGGTACGCAGAATTACACCGGGACAGAGAGAACTGACTCTGAACATCAGGAGGCTTGCCGAATCGGATTCCTTCAGACTCGAGGCAAGTATTGGCGGAGAGGTTTTCCTGAACGAAACGTACCCGCTGGAAAACAGCGTTTTTCAGCAGGTGCGCATTTCACTGCCCGAACTTTCTGGCGGAGTGAACGAACTGCTTCTGACACCATTCCTGAACGGAAGCGCAGGAGCGGCGGAGAAGATCATCCTTGTTTCAGGTCCCTTCACCGGAGTCCCCGAAGCCTTACTCACCAGAAAAAAGGCTGTAATAATTGGAAAAGATATCACCCTTGCAATATCCAGAACAGGAGCCATGGGAACCATAACAGCGCCTGGTGAAGATGACACTGAAAAAGTTGTCGGATACATAGGAATGAACGCTGGGCCGCCGCACTGGAATTCTGACCTGCCGCACCAGCTGTACAACATTTCAATCAAGGATAATGAGCTTGTTGCCCGAACCACCTGGCCATCAAGACCAGGACTAAGTCATGAGATCAGATACAGAATCGATCCTGCGGGTTTCACCGAGGTGAGAAGCAGCGTTCTCAACGAGTCTTCCTCAGAGCAGAAGGTACGATTTGCGGCAAGGTGGGGAGGAGGATTCCCCTTTGTGGCGGGAACCCGGATAATTCCATTGAAAGAATACGTTTTTGCCGGCAGGGAAGTGTACAACCAGATACCGGATATAACGGAAGATTACCCGAAGGATATTGCAGAACTTGGAGCCCCCTGGCTTGCTGTATCCTGCGGAAGCAAATCCATTATGGCCTGGTTCCCCTCGTGGAAGAAGCTGCATTACGGCAGACCTGAAACCGAGGATATAATCATTGCTCCGGGAAAAAAAGTGCAGTCACCTTCATTCAGAGTACTGATTTCAAGAGGAGATCTGAAGGATCTTCTGAGTGATGCGAGGATCCTTGGCTGGAACACAGGTTCAGCGATTGAGAAGACGGATTTCATCGATCACAATATCGAACCTGTGATCAGCGAAGGTTACGAACTGAAGGTTTCCCATAATCTCTTTGGAAAGCGCAACGGGACGATAGCTATAAACGGCTCCATCGCCGCAGAAGGTTCGATAAGCAGGGGCAGTTCCATAACGGCAGCACTTCCCAAAGCGGGTGATGCTGAGATTTCACTTGATATCGCCGGCAGGGAGTGTGCTTATCCAGTAAGAATTATCAGCGACAGCGTGCCTTCCGCGGTACTTACCGAGGAGGACGGTATTCTTTCAATAACCAACGGCAGACTGAAAGCTCTGATCGATCCAACGGAGTTCGGACATGTGTACAGCCTGCGTCTGGATGGGGTTGAGTACCTTATGTCTTCCCACCCCGGACCCTCCGATTTTGGCTGGGAAAAACCCTGGTTCGGAGGCATTCTCCCCGGTATTAAGGACGGCAGAAACCAGCCTTTCAAACTTGACACTGTCGACTGCAGCTGGAACAAGTTTACAACGACCTCTGCCGGTATGCAGGAAAATGGGTGGGAGATGCGCTGGAAGGTGGATCATAAAAAGTTCGGTTCACTTGACCTTACATGGAGAGTTTCCATGCTTCCGGAAGTATCTCTTCTGAAAACCTGGTTCTCTCTGCAGGCCTGCAGCGAGGCTTACATCGGCGGTGAGTTAGAGTTACGGGGATTCCTTTCTCCCGGGGGGGAGCACGGCAAGGTAATACTGACTGCGCAGAGCCAGCCTCTGCTTAAGCAGGGCAGGAAGCATGCGGGCGCATGGTTCGATGTAGGGCGCTGGGGCCGGGTGGAGACTCCCGGAAAAGGTTTTGTGGAAGCTCATTCCTCTACCGAAGGTGTATTTTTCTCGGAGGATTACGCGGATAAAGGAAGTCATCTTTCTTTCTTCAACACCTGCGACAGAAAACGGAACATAGAGATATTCTGGATATTCGGGAACTGCGAGAATGACGAAGCGTTATCCCGTATCTACAGGACGCAGCTGTCAGAGAAACCAGAATAGTTACACGCACCAGTTATACTGCTTTACTGCTGCAGCCAGATCCTTCCCATTGAAGACGGATAAAAATCTATGGGGTATATCCAGGTTCCGAAATCGTCGCCCGCGGACCTGTAAACGTGCGCCGATGCCTGATCGTCCTCCTGTTCAAGAAGAGCAATATCAACGGCTAATTCGATGCTCCATCCGTTTCCGGCAACTTCAACCTCGGTATCGAAACCGCTCTCCCAGTCTATCAGATCGCCTTCAGATGTATATATCAATGCCTCCGATGAACCGTCTCTGAATACTCTCAGCCACAGGACAGAGCCATCAAGCGAGTTGAAAATAAAACCTCCGTAGTCTTCACTCTCCTCCGGGCAGTCAGTCATTTCCATGTAAACAAAGAGATTCTCTCCATCCGTGGCGACCGCGAACTCGGTTTCCGGAATTGGTGAAGGCTGACCTGAAAAATCCGCAAAATTGGTGTGGAACGGTTCTCTGTATTCACCCGCAGACCGCTCTCCGTCAAGTACGGTTTCCGAACGGAAAGCATTGACTATTCGAAGAACCTGCCACGAATAATCGAACTGCAGCTCCTTGTCCCGGCTGCCGTATTCAAGGCTTACGGTAACTGAAGGGGAAGGGTAGGGGCTGCCCCCGGGGGACTGGGTGAAGACCAGATCCACCGGCTGGTCGTCAAGTTCCACTTCCAGTGTTTCGGGATTCAGATTCCAGCTTCCAGGATCGATATCCAGAGTCACGGTACGAGTCCGGTTCTCAACCGGAACCAGTGTCATGATCGCGGATTCAAGCTCCTGCTCAAGAGGTTTCGCTTTTATAAGCTGCTGCTCGTAAAGGTACGCAAGGTTCATTTCCTCACCGGTATTGATGGTTTCGGAGTATACACCTCTGGCATCGACAATCGCGAAGGCAACCGAGTCCGGCCAGACGGTCATCCAGCCCAGCTGAGTAAAATCACCTTTTGCCGGATCTGGCTCCGGGACGGAACTGCCTGACGGTCCGATGGATAAGTATAGAATTCCGTTTTCGCGCAGGGCTGCGAAGAGATGGATGTGTCCTCCAATAACAGCAAGAGGTCCGGTTTCCTCCATGATATTTTTAAAATCGTTCACGAGGACCGAATCCTGCCATGCCATGAACCAGAATGGTTTGTGGGTGACGAAGATCCATGGATCATCGGTATTTATCCCGTCTACGAGATCTCCGATAGTTTCCAGATTATCTGCTGTGAATCCGTATTCGTTTGAGGAGTCCCATACAACGAAAGTGATGCCAAGTATCTCCTCTACCCTTGAGGGTTCGGTTCCAGTGTAGTGTCTCCAGTATTCGGCGGTCTCCTCGTTCCAGATATCGTTATTGCCTGGTGTGTATACGAATGGAAAAGCACTGGTGAGCCTTCCAAGAACTGGAAGAATATTCTCCCAGTCCTCAACCGCTGTTTCGACATCACCGTCACCCTCAACAAAATCTCCAACGGAAAGAACGATATCCGGTGACATCTCGACTATCGCGCTGACAGCTATTTCAAATTCGGCATCATCCGGTCTACCCGTTCTGTCTCCAAGAACAGCTATTCTAACCGGAAACGAAATCAGAAGGACCAGAATCATGGTGGTCATCTTTTTTCCTCCTTCTTCTGTTTTCTTTTCCTGCCAAGGCGGAAAAATTTCTTCAGAAGTTTTGCGGATTCTTCCTTATGGCATCCTCCGAGAACTTCCGGATAATGATTGAGACCGGACATCTTGAGAATATCAGTGACCGACCCGAATGCGCCAAAGCGATTATCCGGGGCTCCGTATACTATCCTTGGTATCCTGGACAGCAGCGCGAGGCCGGCGCACATAACGCATGGTTCTAAGGTGGAATAGAGGGTGCAGCCCTCAAGCCTCCAGTCTCCCCTGCTCTTTGCCGCTGCGGTTATCACAAGATGCTCAGCATGGGAGGTCTGTAATCCCGTTTCAGCTGTTCTGTTGCGGTCGGCAAAATACCTGCCTGACGATTCCACAAGAACGGCTCCAACGGGTACTTCTCCCGCCCCGAAGGCCTCTTCGGCCTTCTCAAGAGCAACCCTCATCCAGTGCACGTCTATCTCAGAAAATCCTATGCTATTCCCCTGCAGCCAATACAGCCTCTATCTCGTCCGGATACTTCGGAATTTCCGATGAAAGAACGATATTCTCTTTCTTTCCTATGAGAACATCGTCCTCTATCCTTATCCCGACTCCCTCCTCGTCCGAGTAGAAGCCGGGCTCTACCGTAAGTACCATGCCTGCCTTCAGCTCATCACTTATTACGTTCTCATCATGTGTATCCAGACCTAAATGGTGACCGATATTGTGATAGTAGTATTTCTCGATATCCTCCTCATTCTCTATCATACCCTTTTTCAGAAGGACTCCCGCATAGAATTTCTTCACTTCGCTATTCCATTCGGAATGGAGTTTTCCTGGTCTGAGCAGTCGGATCGCCTCCTCCTGAACCTCGATAACCATTTCAACGAGTTCCCTCTGCCTTTCTGTATACCTGCCGTTCACCGGGAAGGTTCTTGTGATATCGGCGTTGTAGTACTCCTTCTTTGCGCCGAAATCAAGAAGAAGCAGAGTCCCGTCCTCAAGCGGTTTGTCATTTTCAGCGTAATGAAGGCAGGTGGCCCTGCTTCCGCCTGCAACAATAGCGGGGAAAGCAGGTCCCTTCTCACCGCTCTTCCTGAATTCGTAAAGAAGTTCCATCTCGAACTCGTACTCGATCATTCCCGGTTTAAGAGACTTCAGTGCATGCAGAAAACCCCTGCGTGTTATATCGATCGCTTCTTTCATTATTTCCAGTTCCTCGGGTTCCTTGATCATCCGAAGACGGAAAACATCTTCCGAAAGTCTCCTGAATTTCAGGTGAGGGTACGAGGATATCAGCCGGTTGGTAAATTCGAGGCGCCTGCCGCCGTCTCCAGTAATGCCTGCGACCGGGAAATCAACCCATACGTTATCGATCCCCCAGCGAATTATTATCCTGTCTATCCATTTCTCCACCGCGCTGTTGAATGAGATCTTCTCTATACCGGTCCTTTCGGCAGCTTCCTCCTTCGTAAGTACGGTCCCGATCCATTTGGCATGGGTTTCATCGTAGGCATCGATAAAAAGGTCTTCACGGATATCCATGCTCTTTCGGCGATGGATGACAAGCCATGTCCCCGGCTGATCAATTCCAGTAAGGTAAATAAGGTTCAGGTTTGGAGTGTATGGATAGCTACCGTCAGCACTGGTAGCCTTCGAGGTTGATGGAGGAACGATGATCAGAAATTCCTCCGGCATTGTTGCTATCAGTCTTTTCCTGCGGCGAGTATAGACTTCAGGGTTGAACATATCTTCCTCCGTTAATCCTTTACCGGCACTATTATTTCCCGGAGAGCAAGCTTTGGAACGTGATGCCTGTCCTTAGCGTCTCTGTAATACCTGATGTCTCCATCAGCCTCCTCAAGCACCGTTTCTTCTCCGGGCTTGCCAAGGGCGATCACCAGAAAGGGGTGATACCCCTCCTTAGTGCCTGCAGCTTCAGTGATCATGTTAACGTCAAAACTCATTATCATGCATGAACCGTAACCGGATTCCCTTGCGGCAAGTACAATGTACGCGGCGGCAATACCGACATCCACGGGAATATGACCTCTCTCCCCGACAGGTGCGTGAATGATAATGTAGGCTGAGGGTCTTTCCCCCTCTACGGGGCCATTCCAGTCATCCAGGTAACCTGCCCACCTGAGTGCGGGGAAAATACGTGCGCAGTTTTCTCCTGATGTAACCGGCGTGAAGCGAAGAAGCTGGAGATTCGCCCCGCAGGGAGCAAGGCGGGATGCGTCGATAAATGTCAACAGCTGTTGCCCGGTAATCCTTTCGGTCTCCCGAAATCTTCTTACTGACCTGTTTTCTTCTGCAAGCTCGTGAAACTTCAAGCGAACCCCCCTTCGTCAGTTTCCCGAATATAGCTTGTTATTTTGTTCGATGAAATCCTTCCGGGCATGTCCCTTTTCAGCCCCCTGTATGGAATTCTGAAAAAGAGAAGTGTCTGCAGAAACCAGAGGAAGAGATTCGGAAGTTTCATTTCGGAGTATTCAAAGTAAGAAAAAAGGCAGGCCGAAGCCTGCCCGATGTTCGAACGGAGAAATGCGGTGTTTACTTCGCCGCTACACTGACATCATCAAGCAGAATTGACGGGTACTTGCCACCCGAGGTAGAATCGTGGAGGCGGTTCTCTATGGATACGATATTCTTCAGAACATCATAAACGTTACCCGCTACCATCCCGTCTTTGACTCTTCCCTTTATCACGCCGTTCTCAACGTAGAACCCCGGATTCAGCCCCACGGAAAAATCACCATTGAGAATATTGCCGGAGTGAGCGCCGAGAACCCCAAACACCAGCACCCCTCTGTCGATACCTTTTATCATATCCTCAAAGGAAACGTTTCCCGGAGCGACACGGCTGCAGTTAAGTGAAGGGCCGGGAGCCAGCGATACGGTCTCCCCTCCCCACATCCCTCCGCGATATCCTGTCCCCGTGGGTTCTTCACTGAGCTTATCGGCATAATCGAGGTTAAGGATAAGGTTTTTGAAGACACCTTCTTCGAAAATCGTATGCTTCTTCGTAGGAACCCCTTCGTCGTCGAAGAAACGCTGATCGATCTCTTCAGTATCTGTGGGATCTCCGTAAAGGGTGAATTTCTCAGAGAGAATCCTCTCACCCCGCTTTCCCTGAAGAGGTGACACTTTGTTGTAGAAGGATTTACCCGTTGTCGCCACAGAAAGCCTCCACAGAATGGTGTACATTGTATCAGGTGTGAAAACTACCTTCATTCTGCCGGTCGGTATGTCCACCTCGGGAAGGCCTGCGGTGTACAAATCTACAAGTTTATCCAGTTCGCTTTCGGGAAAATCCCCGGGTTTTCTGCTCTGGTAGAATTTATGGACACCTGTCTCAGTGTTGGGAAACGGCAGGGAGGTGTAAACATACATGAAAGCGCTCTTTCTTGAGACATCAAGGCCGCTGGTATTCATGATAGCCGTGTCCTGGACTTCCCTGCCGGAGTACACGTCAATCTGTCCTTCAACTTTTCGTTTCAGATAATCAAGCGCTTTTCTGGAACGGGAATGGAGGTCGTGGAAACCCATTCCGGAAACTGATTCGTCCGGCAGCCATGATGCCGGCAAATCCGATGGCTCGGGGAAGGAGAAGCCGGCTTCAACTTTTCCCTTCAGAGAATCCATAGCGTTCGACACCAGCTCTTCCCTGTCAAGGAGGTTCTTTGTATAAGCCGTTCCAATTCTGCCGTTCCTGAGGATTCTAAGGGCGTAGCCCGATTGAATGGACGCTGACACGTCCGTAGGTTTCCCGTTCCTCATCTCAAGGGAACTGTCATCGCTCCTGATCGAGAAAACCTCCGCCTGATCGGATACTTTCGCTGCTATATCCAGAAGTTTTTTCATATTAAGCACCTCCAACTACCATGTTGCGGACAAGAATATGGGGTGCCCCCAGGGCGGACTTGATATTGAGCTGTCCCTTTCCGCAGCCGCCCCGCTCCGAGAGTTCCATGTCGTTCCCTATCGCTTCTATGTTCTGAAGGGTCGAGAAAAGGTTGCCCATTATGTTGATGTCACGGATCATGGGACCCAATCTGCCATCTTTGACCTTGAATCCGTACTGTGCGCCGAAAGTGAAGTTCTCTCCACTTGTCTGGCCGCCCTTGCCGTCTATGAGGTAAAGCCCGTCTCCCAGTTCTGCAATAAGATCATCCAGACTCCGTTCGCCGGGTTTAATGTATATGGTTCCCATCCTGACAATGGGTTCGAAACGCATATCCTCAGCAACGGTATGGCCGCTTACCGGCTCTCCGAAAGCGCTGGCGGTTCTTCGGGAATGGAGCCTTCCTGTCAGAACCCCTCTGTCCATAAGGGTGACAGGTTTTACAGCTACACCCTCGTCATCGTATACGTAATAGCCTATCTGGTTGTTCATTGTGGAGTCAGCTACGATTGTTATTTCATCGGAACCAAGCTTCTCACCCAATGACATTTTTTCTCTGAGGGAGGGATTGTCCTCTATTATATCAGCCTCGCTGAAATGACCGAAGGCTTCGTGGGTGAAAACTCCGGCTAACATAGGGCTGAGTATTACATTATAGGTGCCGCCTTTCACAGGGTCCGCGTCCAGGAGCTGCCCGGCGATCTGCGCCCTTTTCAGGAAGACATCTTCCCTGTTCAGCAGCTTGTTGTACCCGTCGGCTCCTCCGATGGATACACGGATGTTTTGAACGAGGCTGCCGCGCTTGGCTATTACTTCTCCGGAAATATTCGTTGTCAGTATCTCTTCAGAAACGGCAGTTCCCTCCGAGTTTACATAATGTTTTTCTCTGCCTACTTCAGCATAGCCAAGGTTAGTGGTCTCTATCTGGGGCTGTTCCAGCATGAGATCGTTGTACTTTCTGGTAAGTTCTATCTTATCATCGATACTGATCTTTCTGGGGTCTCCTTCCAGAACGAGCTCGACTGTCTTCCTTACAACAGGCACATCAGCCAGGGCAGACCTTTTTCCCCCGGTTGAGATTATGGTTTCCGCCCCCTCAACAGCAAGCTGTATCGCACGCGGAACATCTTCCTCTTTTGTTACTGTTGCCGAGGAAAAACCGCCCTTCTTACCAACGCGGATAACATATCCATCAGTTCTGTTCGAACCGACGCTTTTAATTTCCCTGCCGGCAAAACCTATCCCGGTCTCCGTCTTGATCTCGTACCGTATATCGATGAAATCGACTTCAACACCGCTTATCATTGACCTGAGTCTGTCAAGCATCATTACTCCCTTCAAAAAATCCAGAATGGAAATTTCTATTCGTTTTCACAACATGGAATATAAGAATAATATAATGAATAAGCCCAAATACATGACAGAATCATCATATTATGCTCCTTGACCTTAAGCTGCAATGAAAACATTGTCAGTGGAACGATTTCCTATTCTTATGTTTATTCTGACGAAGCAGTTAAACAATACTATTCCCACTGGAGGTTATTATGAGAAAGTTCCTGCTTACGATTACTATTTTATTCACAGTTGCAATCGTATTGGCTGACCCGCCATCAACTTACGATCTTCGTGACGTTGGGGGAGTGAACTACGTAACTTCTGTCAAAAGCCAGCAGGGCGGAACCTGCTGGACTTTCGGGGCGATGTCTTCGATCGAGGGCAACCTGCTCATGACTGGAGAATGGGCGGCTCAGGGTGAAATCGGAGAGCCGGATCTGGCCGAATACCACCTCGACTGGTGGAACGGCTTCAACCAGTTCAACAACGATGACACAGACCCTCCTACAGGAGGCGGGCTTGAAGTACACCAGGGTGGAGATTACCTCGTAACCTCAGCATACCTTACGCGGGGAGAGGGCGCTGTACGGAATATTGACGGGCAGTCCTATACAACCGCTCCGGATAGATACCTTGAATCGTACCACTATTACTACCCCAGGGAGATAATCTGGTACATGGCCGGAGCCAACCTGGAGAATATCGATGTCATCAAGCAGGCCATAATGGATTACGGCGTAATGGGGACCTGCATGTGCTACAGCAGCTCATTCATGAACAGTCAGTACGAACACTATCAGCCGCCATCGAGTTCAGTGGATCCGAACCATGCGATCTCAATAGTAGGCTGGGACGATTCAAGAGTGACACAGGCTCCCCAACCGGGTGCCTGGATCTGCAAGAACAGCTGGGGAGCGAGTTGGGGAATAAACGGTTACTTCTGGATCTCCTATTACGACAAGCATTCCTGCCAGAACCCGACCATGGGAGCCGTATCCCTTCGTGATGTTGAGTTCCAGCAATACGATAACATTTACTACCACGATTATCACGGCTGGCGTGATACTCTTACTACCGCAATGGAAGTATTCAATACATTTACATCTGAACAGGATGAAGATCTGCAGGCTCTGAGCTTCTTCACGGTTGAGGACGGAGTCGATTATACAGTAAAGGTCTACGGAACTTTCTCCGGCGGACAGCTTTCCGATGAGCTTGCATCCGTTACCGGAACGGCTCTTTGTACGGGATTTCACACTGTTAATCTTCCCAGCCCCGTACCGCTCAGCGAAGGAGACGATTTCCATGTCTACCTTCAGCTGGATGAGGGAGGGCAACCCTTTGACTGCACATCAGATGTGCCGGTTCTTCTAGGCGCTTCATCCAGAACCATCGTAGAATCAAGCGCCGACCCGGGGCAGAGCTATTTCCTTGACGGTTCATCCTGGGTCGATTTTACAACTATATGCACGACTGGCAATTTCTGCGTAAAAGCGCTGACCAATCCACCAGGAACTTCAATTTCCGGGGGGAATGAGACAGCAATGCAGCCTCTATCAGTGGGCCCTGTTTATCCTAACCCCTTCTCTTCTATGGTTACAGTTCCCTTTACTCTTGCAGAAGCAGGAGAGGTGAATATTTCCGTTTACGATCTTTCCGGAAGGCAGATACAATCGATCACATCGGAAACATTCGCAGCCGGAGTTCATACCGTGTCCTGGGCGGGAATGGACAACAATGGAAACAGTGTGACTGCGGGAGTCTACTTCGTGAGGATATGGTCTCGTGATTCAACGGTATCAAGGAAAGTGATTCTCGTCCGATAGAGATAGAATTGCCGGGGGTTACGTCTGTTCGTTTCCCCCGGCTAGTTCTCTTATCTTCTCAAGTTTTTCTTCCAGAAGTTCCTGAGTTTCGGCTTCGGCAACAAGTCTCAGATAAGGTTCTGTATTCGAAGGGCGGATATTGAACCACCATTGCGGGAATTCTATCCTGTATCCGTCGAAATCATAGAAAGCAACGGGGTTTTCCAATCCGGTGAAGTAATCTTTTATACTGTTCATTACAGATTTCTTATCATCTATCCGGAAGTTGATCTCACCCGAATTTGAGTATGCATTAATGGAATCGATAAGCCGGGAGAACATGCTGCCCTTCTTTTTGATTTCCGAAAGAATATTCAAAACGAGAATCGCGGCCAGCATCCCTGAATCGCAGTTGTAGAAATCTCTGAAATAGTAATGCCCGGCCAGTTCTCCGCCGTAAATTGCATTCAACTCACGCATTTTCAGCTTCGCATGGGAATGTCCCACCTTCCACATGAAAGGCCTGCCTCCCAGCTTCTCTATGAATTCGATGACTCCCCTTGAGGTCCTTATATCGTGCAGTACTCTGCCAGTTTCCTCTTTAAGGAAGCTGATCCCGAGAACTCCTGTGATCAGGTCGGGCCGCACGAATCTTCCCCTTTCATCGATGAACATCACCCTGTCTCCATCGCCGTCGAAAATCACACCGGCATCGAGCCCCGCATCCATGACGAGTCTTTTCAGATCGGCTGTATTTCTTTCATCAAGCGGGTTGGGCGAATGGTTGGGGAAGGAACCGTCCATCCTGCTGTAAAGGTACTCCGGTTCATCACCGAAGACATCCCTGACAAGCAGGGAAGCCATTCCGTTGGAACAGTCGATCCCGAAATTCAGATTTGAGTAATCCCCTCTGAATTTATCAAGAAAAGTGATGTATTCCTCCTTGATAGATGAAAGCTCTTTAGTTTCTCCCTTGAGCACAGCAGGATGCACACCGTTTTTTTCAACCATTCTCTCAAGTTCTCTCAAACCGGTGTCGTATCCTACAGGAAGGGCTTTCGAGCGGGATATTTTCAGGCCGTTGTATTCAGCCGGATTATGGGATGCAGTGATTTGTACAGACGCCTGAAATCCGTGTGTTGCTGTAGCGAAGTAGACCATTGGCGTTGTTGCGTAACCGATGTCGTAAACATCCGCTCCGGCATCGGTGATACCCTGAACAAGGTGACTGTAAACATCCGGGGTGGATACCCTGCAGTCATAACCCACAAGAATCTTATTCGTTTCAAGGAGTTCTGGAAGGAAGAAGCCTATCCTGTAGACGGTTTCTCCATCAAAGTCCCTGCCGTATACTCCTCTGATATCGTACGCCTTGAACGCCTTCATCCTGCATTTCTCCAAAAGAAGGTTTCCGGTTAACGGGTTCTTCTATCCCGGGTCAGAACCGTATTGAGTTCTTTTTTGAGAGTTGAGATCCTGAATGGTTTGAGGAGTCTTCCACTGAATCCGTGATCGGTGTAGTTGGACAGTACCGTATTACTGGCATAACCGCTGGAAACGATAGCCCTTACGTCAGGATCTATCTTCTGGAGCTTCTCAATAGCCACTTCCCCCCCCATGCCTCCGGGAATGGTAAGATCCATGATCACGGCATCGAAGGGTTCTCCGGATGAGAATCTCTCCTGGTACAGCTCAATGGCTTCGGCTCCATCGGCGGACTCGGTGACATCGTGCCCGAGAACGTCCAGCATCCCCGCAAGAACATCCCTTACACGGGGGTTATCATCCATAATAAGTATACTTGCCTTTACAGAGACGTCCACACTTTCGGATATGTCTTCGGGAACAGTTATCTTCCCCTCTCTGTCGGTGGTGGGAAGATATATCACGAACTCGGTTCCTCTGCCCTCTTCAGAGTAGGCATTTATGGTTCCGGAATGTCTTGATACTATTGAATAACTTGTGGAAAGCCCCAGGCCTGATCCATCGGGCTTTGTTGTAAAATACGGGTTGAATATCTTTTTCAGCTCATCGGGCGGGATCCCTATCCCGGTATCCTTTATAGAAATCTTTACATATTCCCCCGTCTCCAGATTGGTATCCGAATCAACTGTCAGCTCAGCATTACTGCAGCTCACGGTAATCCTTCCGCCGTCGATCATGGCCTGAACGGAGTTCAGCATCATATTATGGATAACCTGAGCTATCTGTTCCCTGTCGGCTTCTATATTTGTCAGACCATCCTCAAAGTCGAATACTACTCCAACACCGGAACCCCTGAGCGAAAAGAGAACAGATTCCCGTATCAATGACGCAACGTCAAGTGATATCTTCAGGGGAACCCCTCCCCTTGCAAATGTCAGAAGTTGTCGTGTAAGGATCGAAGCTCCTTCAATTGAAGCTTCCGCCTCCCCAAGACGCATGGTGAGTTTGGATAGATCCTCCTCATTCAGCGCCAGGGAAATGTTCCCCTGTATTGCCATGAGCAGATTGTTGAAATCATGCGCAATACCGCCGGCAAGAGTTCCTATGGATTCCAGATGATCCATCCTCTGAAGCTCTTCCTCTATGCGGCGCTGATCTGTAATATCCCTTATTATCCCCTCGATGTATTCTTCTTTCCCATCAAACGATGTTACTTTTCGTCCAGTAATGGATGCAAGGAAAGTTGATCCGTTCGTTCTTTTCAGCTCAGCTTCAAAACCTCGGACTTCATTATTTTCCTTAAGACTGTCTATAAATTCTTTTCTTCCGGATGGATCTGCGTAGAGGTCTTTGACCGAAACACCATCAAAGTTGCCGGTTTCTTCTCCAAAGAACATCCTGTTCATTTCAGGATTGGAGAATACTATTTTACCTCCAAACCCAAGTGTGGTTCTGTATACAGCTACGGGTATATTTCCTGTCAATTCTTTGTATTGAATCCTGGTTTCCATCAATTCACCCAGAGTCTTCATCGATTCCGTAAGATCAAGCGTGAGGATAACCACCTTGTCCACTTCACCATTATCATCCTTGAGGGCGTAGAAGTGATGGGAGATGAAATCAGCCCCTCTATGGGAAGGATTGGAAATTTCCAGCTTTGGAATGTACAGCTCACCACCTTTTCTGTAGACCGCCTCAACTTCATCGATGTATTCACCAAGGTAGGAATCCTTCTTATCCATGCGCAGTTCGGTGCGCGGCACCATATTCTCCTTCATTTCTTCAATACTCTTGTTCCAGATGGCGCGCCATGAAGCGTTAGCCATGAGCAGGGTACCGTTCCTGTCATGCACAGAGATGCCCAGCGGAGAGTTATCTACTACAGCTTTCATGAGCTTGTGGCTTTCATTGAGTTTCTTCTCGGTATCTTTCCATTGTGTCAGGTCCCTTAATGAAATGAAAACCGCCTCTTTATCCTGGTAAGCCATGGGTATTGAGAAGAGTTCAGCGTGCAGGAATCCTTTCTTCAGTTTTATTCTGATTTCAAAACCCGTTGCTTCCTGTTTACAGTTCCCGGATTCAAGAAACAGGGATTCTATTTTCTTCAAGTCAGTTTTCGGGAAGAAATCCACAGGAGAGAGGGTGAAGAGTTCCTCTTTTGATAGACCTGTCATCCTGGAGAAACTGTTGTTAGCGAAGAGAATTCTATCTTTTGTACATATAAGTATCCCGTCCTGCGTATTTTCTACTACTGCGCGGTATCTTACTTTGTTCTCAGATGCTTTCTCCTGCTCAAAGACAATGTCAGACAGATTCTTCATTATGACAACCCTGTTCCCGGATCCGGGAATGAAATCCACATTCACACGCATCAGTCGGGATTCCTGCCCGGGAAGCGTCACACCGAGAGTATAAGTGGAAGGCGGGTTACCCGTTCCCTTCATTCTGTCAACGAAATAGCCGGTGGCACGCTTTATATCTTCTTCGGAGATATAGTCAGTCCAGGACAGCTTACCGATTATATCTTCCCTGGGCATCTCCAATAACTCTTCAACCCGTTTGCTTGCTTCGATCACTATGCCGTTCTTATCCAGCACAAGCACAATCTCTTCGCTAAGCCTAAGAATTGTACTGAGGGTCGGTCCGCTGAGGTCACGCTTATCCTTTGGATTCGCAGTGATGTCTGTTTTTCTGTCAGTATTATCTACTGATGGCATATTGTTCTCCCGGAAAATCGTCATACAGCGCTAGTATAAACACGTAAAACACATTATCACAACCCGGCCGACTTTCGTGTCTTGATCTGTCCCCTGGCAGAAAGGATCATTGCTGTTAACATCAACATTCCTCCTGCTGTCCCCTGTAAAGTTACCGGTTCACAAAGCAGGATCCATCCTCCTATCAGGGCGAAAACAGCTTCAAGGCTCATAATAATCGCCGCATGAGCGGGATGAGCACGCTTCTGGGCGATAACCTGCAGAGTATACGCTATTCCAACCGATACTATTCCGCCGTAAAGGATGGGCACTGCTGCCATGCGAATACCGTTCAATGACAGTTCTTCCGTCAGAAGGGCGAAGACGATACTTAGAAAAGAGCAGCAGACGAACTGTATCGCTGCCAGAGTAAGAGCTTCGTATCGCTTCATCAGCCTTGAGATAAGCTGTATATGAATGGCCCAGAATATCGCCCCTGCGAATACGATTGCGTCTCCCGACTGCATTCTGGACGAACCCGCTGTCGAAAGAAGGAACATGCCGGTGACAGCCAGGGCAGCTCCGATCCATGTTCTTTTTCCGCAGGACTGCCCTGAGAACAACCCAAGAACCGGAACGATGATCACGTACAGACCTGTCACAAAACCGGCGTTTCCTGCAGTTGTATAGACAAGCCCTGTCTGCTGCAGAGATGCGCCGGCAAAGAGTATTAGTCCTGCAAGCAGACCATATTTCAAAGGAATCCGCGGAGTTCGAGTCCTTCTTCTGGAGACGAGGATAAACGGCAGAAGAACAGCCGTGCCGAGAGCGAACCTGATACCGTTGAACAGGAAAGGGCCGATGTAGTTCATACCTGCCCTCTGAGCAACAAAGGCGAAGCCCCAGATGGCCGCTGTCAGCAGAAGAAGCAGGTCTGTTTTGAAAGGACCTCTGTTAAATATACGCATCTTTCTTCATTCAAATCTGTCAGTGTGTTCAGGAGGCTGCAGAACGAACTGAATATGCAAACATGAGTATGGAAGGCACAATCCGTGGATGATGCCAGGACTTGACAAAATTGTTCCTGCCATTATCATCTAGGTGCAGTATGCATATAGATGAAGGAGGCACAATGCCTGGAAGACGAATGAGAGGTGCCCGGAATCGCTGTGGGAGAAGGATAACAAGGTTCCTTGAGCCCTGCCTTCTGCTCCTGCTACACGGAGAGGAATCCCATGGTTACGAATTGCTCGATAACCTTGGGCGCTTCGGATTCAGTGAGAATCCAGCGGATTCAAGCACCATCTACCGAATCCTCAGGAGCCTTGAGGACAGGGGTTTTGTGACTTCAAGGTGGGCTGAAGGCGATTCGGGTCCTGCAAGAAGGGTATATGCCCTCTCGCCTTCAGGTGATGAATACCTGCAGATGTGGGTTGGTGATCTCGAGGAAACCGACAGAATATTGCACTGCTTCTTCAACGAGTATAGGGATCATATGGAACTGCATCACAGTGGCGGCAAGAAAACTTAAAACAGAAAGGAGTTATCATGCCAGCAGGAGATGGAACTGGACCCAGAGGTGAAGGAAGCCTGACCGGAAGAGCCATGGGAAGATGCGCTGGATATCCGTCGGGTGGATATACGACAGCCCCAGGCCGCGGAGGAGGTAGCGGTTTCTTTGCAAGAAGAGGCGGCGGGGGCCGGGGCTGGAGGAACCGGTACTACGAGACGGGTCAGCGCAGATATCCACAGGATGACGTGTCCTTTTATCCCAGGGAACACACTGAGACAGAGTCATTGAAGACACAGGTTCAGTTTGTGGCGGACACTATCGAGCAGATAGCTTACCGTGTAAATCAACTTCTGAATAGAAAAAAGGAAAAGGAATAGTCAATGAAAGTAATTGTAAGTTCGTCCGGAGTGAATGTTGATTCTTCAATCAGTTCGGTTTTCGGAAGAGCTGAGTACTACCTTCTTGTTGATACGGGGGATTTCTCCTGTGAGAGCTTTGAAAATCCTGCAGCAGGCCAGGCCAGCGGAGCCGGCATACAGGCGGCGCAGTTCGTTCTGAAGAGAAATCCTGGATCAGTAATATCCGCAAGCATAGGTCCCAACGCGTACGAAGTGCTCAGCGCAGGCTCGGTACCTTGTTATACCGCCGCAGGCGGAACGGTCAGGGAAACCATTGAGGCATTCAACCAGGGGGAGCTCCCTATGATGGGTGCAGCGAATGCCGATTCCCATGCAGGAAGGATCCGAAACGCCTCAGAACCTTCGGAGAAGGCTGGTGGTGGAGAGGATGATCTTGAAATGCTGACCGCCAGGCTCAGGGATCTCAGAGGTCAGATCGCTGATATCCTGCAGAAGCTGGATAGAATCGGGGAGGAAAAAACCCAATGAAAATTGTCGTCTCATCGGATAACAGTAGAAAACTCGACAGCTCTGTAAGTCATCATTTCGGCAGGTGTCCGTATTTTACGGTAGTAGATATCGAAGGGAACGAGATCATCAATGTCGAATCGGTGGAAAACCCTTTCTTCAGCAGCCATTCTCCAGGGCAGGTACCCTCCTTCATAAAGGAGCTTAATGCTGACGTAATGCTTGCAGGGGGCATGGGGCGAAGAGCGGTATCCATCTTCGAAGACTACGGGATCAGGTGTTCAACCGGAGCGACGGGAACGGTGAAAAGCTCTGTTGACAGTTACATGGCGGGAGAACTTCCGGGAGCTTCCCCCTGCCGCGAGAGTATTGAGCATGCCCGTGACGGCTCTGAGCATGAGCCGGCAGAAAGACTAAGGGAAGAAGCGACAGCACTTCTTGAAAAGCTTGATGACATTATAGTCAGGCTCCCGGACAAAACGGACGAAAAGTCTGGAGGATAACAATATGTACGGAGACGGAAGAGGACAGGGAAGAAATTCATCTGGAGGAAGGGGTCGAGGCGGAGGACCGCTCGCAGCCGGACCCGGCGGGAACTGCGTCTGCCCAAGTTGCGGGCATAAGCAGCAGCATAAGGTTGGTAATCCCTGCAGCAGTATTACCTGCTCCAAGTGCGGTTCAAGAATGACCCGCGAGTAGACAACAGGCATGGTAATAGCTGTAGCCAGCGGCAAAGGCGGCACCGGCAAGACAACAGTAGCGGTAAGCCTTGCCATCGCAGCCGGTACCGAATGTTCTGAAAAGCCCCTTCTTCTGGATTGCGATGTGGAAGAACCTAATTCCGGCCTGTTTCTGGATATAGACTACACTTCCGGCAGAGATACGGGAGTGCAGGTTCCGGAAGTAGATTTCGAAAAATGCACTTACTGCGGCAGATGTTCCGAGGTCTGTGTATGGCACGCTATCGCCGTCGCTGGAAAGAAGGTACTGGTATTTCGGGATCTATGCCACGGCTGCGGAAGCTGCGGTCTTGTCTGTCCGGAAGGTGCGATCAGCGATACTGTTCATGTAACCGGCAGAATAGAAGGCGGAACGGACGGTTCTGTTAACTTTGCAAGAGGGGTTCTCAATGTCGGGCAGGCTATGGCGGTTCCCGTGATCTCGTCACTGCTCAATGAGTACCTTCCTCAACCGGAAGGTTCGACGGTCATTATTGACTCTTCTCCAGGAACATCCTGCCCTGTAGTGGAGGCTGTAGGCAGAAGCGATTACGTTATTCTGGTAACAGAGCCGACTCCGTTCGGTCTCCATGACCTCAAGGCAGCTGTGGATGTTGTAGTTGACCAGTTGCACATCCCTGCGGGCGTTATCATCAATCGGGACGGGATAGGCAACAAAGATGTAGAGATGTATTGCCACGCTGAGAATCTGCCCATTCTGGCAAAGATACCCATGGACCGCAGAATCGCGGAGATGCTTTCCGAAGGAATTCCCCTGCTTACCGGACTGCCTGAGTACAGGGAACTATTCCTGGATATTCTTTCGGCAGTGAGAGAAGAGGTTGAACAGTGAAGCAGATCGTTGTTCTCAGCGGAAAGGGCGGAACTGGAAAGACCTCGCTCACAGCAGCGCTTGCTGTCGAAGCTGCTGATCAGCACAAGCTTGTTATGGCGGACGCGGATGTCGATGCCTCGAATCTGGATATACTTCTGCAGCCTGAAAATCTGAAGGAGTTCCCTTTCACCGGAGGATTCAAGGCGGAGATCGATAATGAGAAGTGCACAGGGTGCGGCAGGTGCTTTGAGGTGTGCAGGTTCGGCGCTGTCCTCTCCTCCGGCAGCAAATACAGAATCGACAGAATCGCCTGCGAAGGATGCAACTCATGCGTTCATCAGTGTCCTGAGAATGCAATAAGAAGCGAGAGAACAACTGCCGGAGCGTGGTATATATCAAAATCGATATATGGCCCGCTCTTCCACGCAGAGATGCGTGCAGGTGAGGAGAATTCCGGCAAACTCGTTACAATCGTCAAAAATGCGGCGATAGAAAAATCCAGAGAGATCGGTGAATCAATTCTTCTGGTGGATGGCCCTCCGGGAATAGGCTGTCCTGTAATAGCAGCATGCGCCGGCGCTGATCTTGCTGTTATATCTACCGAACCGGGTGTATCTGCAATTCACGACCTCTCACGTATTCTTGAAACGGTGAGACACTTCGGTGTTACTCCAGCGGTATGCATCAACAGAAGCGATATCAACCCCGACAAGACAAGAGAAATAGAAGATTTCTGCGTAAAGGACGACATCTTCCTGCTGGGCAGAATCCCTTACGATCCTGCCGTAACAATGTCCATGTCAAAGGGCCTGCCGGTGAATGCATTCGATCCTTCAACTCCGGCTTCAATCGCTATTTCCAAAATATGGGAAGCCATCCGCTACATTATTGGAAAGTGACCTGCATTTTCGCAGGGCTTGCTCTTCATATCCCACTCTACAGGATGATTATTGGACTTAGGATTTAAGATTGTTCATTTTACAGCGTTGACCTTCTTATTGCTTTATGTTTATCGTACTGTAATATGTTCAATCGATAGGAGAGCGGGATATGAAGAGTAAGAAAGACCCTACCTGGATAGCGGCAAGGTTGACAACGGCAGTATCTTCCCTCGAAAATCCCGAGGATCGGATCAAAGCCCTCGCCAAATTCATCTCCGGTTACAAACCTGAAGAAATCGGCAAAGTTCTTGGGACGGTGGTCGCAGATACCTGTCTGCATATAGAGTCCGGTATAACTTTTCTCTCATTCATAGACAGACCTCTTCTAAAAAAATATGCTCCTGACTGGGGCTGGGCCGACCTGGATGACTGGTTCAAAAAAACAAAACTTCAAGAGGTATGGAAACTTTACAACAATATTTCGTCAGGCGCAAAAAAGTACGTAACAGCCAAGATATCCCTGCTTACTGAAGTGCTTTTCATTCTGATAGAAGATGATTTTCTTGACCCGGAATCGGATATGGACTGCACGGGTGCAGATGTTGCGCTGATCGTACTCAAGGCGACAAGGAAAGAGGACTCTACTTTCAGGCTAGCTCTCAATTCCTTCCCGGTAGAATTACGTAAATTCATGAAAGATATTCTGATAGAATTTGATTTCATAGAGCAGATTCAGGGAATATGGCAGTTCACTTTCAGCCCGTCATCACTGACTAACTTCGCTTCAGGAAACAATCTCCTCGTTCATATGGGAGCCGGTCAAATGTCGCTGGCTGTTGCCCAGAGGAATTCTGAAAATCTTGTGAAAAGACTTGAACTTCTTGTGAAAGCTCTTCAAATGTTTCCCTCGGGACACCCGTCAATAGACCCATCAACAGAATCCTTCCTTGGTACCCTTTCCAAATTCCACAAAGAGAAGGAGCAGGTAACTTTTTCTGTGATGGGTGATACCATAATGGTTAACGATGTAAGTGTGAGAAGAAAGGGCGCCGGCATTGGCGGATTTTTCGCTTGTTTCGCAGAGCGTCATATGAACAGCCTGTCCTTCGGTAAAAAAGTAACGGCTGAAGATGTGAAAACTTTCTCAAAGATATTCAACAGACCTCCAGCCTACATTGCGGAACACGGTGGTATGGTAAGACTTCTTGAACTCAGGGGACTGGATACCATTTCAATAAATCGATTCCACTACGAGCTTATCTCAGAGGGAACTGAAGCTGATAAGGTTCTGGCACGGGGGGAAGTCACTATTGAGGACGCGATCTTCTCCGAGCTTATAGACAGGCTTGAGCGGGGAGAAAGCATAGCTTCCCTTCCGGGAAGCAAGATCGGTGATGCCCTGAAATCCGTTCTAGCAGCCGCGAAGGAAAACAGGGAAGAACAGAGGGGAATGATAGCCAGGTTCGTCTTTGCTCTTGACCCCACCCTCCTTGAAAAGGGTCTTCTTTCGAATCGTGTTATTCAGGCAGGAATGGCATGGAAAGCAGTCCGTAAAATTATAGACAGGCTTCTGACAAGCCTTCCCTCTCCCGATCCGGATACAAGGCACCGCACCGTGAGTAAACTGCAGGACATGGCTCTACTGGCAGTGGAGCGCGGCAAAGAGAATTCTACATTACAGATTATTGAAAATGTATCCACGCTTCTGAAGCGCGAACAGGACCCGGACGTTCTGTACAAAGGGGTTATCCTCACAGCTTCCCTTATGGAAGCGCTTCTTGCCAGAGGAATGATGACTATAGCCCTCGAGGCGGGGAAAATTCTCAATAACCTGGAATCGATGCGCTACTCAAGGACTGAGCTTGAAGCTGCAAGGAAACGCTCTCTGGCGGAAGCCCAGAGGAAGATGGATACTATAAACGCGGCAGAAGCTCTTGTTCAGAAAATACTTTCCGAAGACGAGATCGTTTCCCGGGAGGCTATCCATCTTGCGATGATAACTCCTCCTGATAACCTGGTGACTCAGCTGGTGAATATCTTCTGCGAGGACAACAGAAGACTCAGATCAAAAGCCTTCCGTATGCTTCTGAAAATGGGAGAGAGAGGCCTGACAGCGATCCATGGTAATCTCACTGAGATAGTAACAGCCTTCAATTCAAAGGTGGGTGCCGGCAACTATCTCCTGCCGAACACGGAATGGTACAAGGCAAGAAACATGATACAGGTTCTTCGTGATCTGGGTTCTACCTCCAGCGAGAGCATTCTTGCGGAACTCTGCAAGGTACCTGATTCAAGGATCAGGCGTGAATGCCTTCTGGCTCTCACCAAAGTATCCACGACAACTGCGGAAAGCCTTGCCATGTACCTTATCACTGATAAGTCAAAGGAAGTTGCGGAGATAGCTCTCGATATCCTCACTAAAAGGGCCATGATCAATCCGGCTTTCATTCCAAAACTAACGGAAGCCTTCCGGAAAAACAGAGATATCAGAATCGAGACTATGGAGTCCTTCAGCATGCTTGGCAACCATGACGAAGTTATCAGTTTTCTTTCCAAATGCCTCCGGGAAGGGCCTTCCGGCATACTTTTCGAACACAAGAACCTTCTTTCCGGAGCTATAAAAATCATCGGAAGGTACGGAGAAGACGCCGAATTGCCTGTACTGCAAAATCTTCTGGATGAGGTAGAGGGAGGTTTCTTCAAGAAGAGTAAAATTGACAAATCTTTGATCCAGCAGTTAAAGGAGACCATCCATAACCTGTCGCATTCGGAAAGCGTGATCGAAAGTGCTGCCCCGGAGGAGCCTTCGCCGGTCAAAAAGAGCAAACCTCGCAAACCCTCGAAAGAGGACGATATCAAAAAGAGCAAACCTCGCAAATCCTCGAAAGAGGACGATATTAAAATCCTTGGCCCCAATTATGGTATATACGACAAAGACGGGTAATGCGTGAAAACTGAGTTTTTCGAATCACGCCTGCCTGCAGCTCCAGACTCCATCTCTGCCCCGGGAGGATGCTCATAGACTCCTGGATTCTTGGTATTTCCGCATTCTATCATGATTCGGCCGCCTGCCTGATTCATAATGGCAGGATCATCGGTGCGGCGCAGGAAGAACGATTCACCCGCAGGAAGCACGATCACCGCTTCCCCGAGCATGCTATAGAGTACTGCATGTCCTCCGGGGGAATCTCTCCGGAGGAACTCACTCTGGTTGCGTTTTACGACAAGCCGTTCCTCAAGTTTGAAAGACTTCTCGAAACGTACCTCTCCTTCGCGCCTGCAGGGCTTCCTTCCTTCCTCCGTTCCATGCCGCTCTGGCTCAAGGAGAAACTCTGGATGGGAGACCGGATAAAGAAAGATCTTAAGGGCTATACCGGGAACGTTCTATTCCCCGAGCATCATCAGTCCCATTCTGCATCAGCCTTTTTTCCAAGTCCTTTCGAAGAAGCTGCTGTCATCACTATGGACGGTGTCGGCGAATGGGCAACCGCATCCTGGGGAACAGGCAGCGGCAACAGGATTCAGCTTCTTAACGAACTTCAATTCCCTCACAGTCTGGGGCTTCTGTACACAGCTTTCACCTATTACACCGGTTTCAAGGTTAATTCCGGTGAGTATAAGGTCATGGGTCTGGCACCATACGGTAAGCCAAGGTTCGTCCAGACCATACTTGATCACGTCATGGACCTGAAGGAAGACGGAAGTTTCAGACTGAACATGAAGTACTTCAACTACTGTCAGGGGCTCACTATGACCTCCAGACACTTCCACAAGCTCTTCGGCGGTCCACCCAGAAAACCCGAGAGCGATCTCACCCGGAGGGACATGGACCTTGCTGCTTCGGTCCAGGCTGTATCCGAGGAGGTAGTTCTCAGGATAGCAAAACACGTCAGTAAAGAGACTCGACTCAAACGCCTTTGCCTCGCAGGAGGTGTAGCCCTGAACTGTGTTGCCAATGGAAAGATTCTCAGAGAAGGCATTTTCGATGATATCTGGATACAACCGGCTGCGGGTGATGCCGGAGGTGCTCTTGGAGCAGCGCTGTTCGCCTGGCATCAGGTTCTGGACGGCAGACGCGAAGTGGATGGTGAGCGGGATCTGCAGCAGGGTTCGTACCTCGGCCCGTCATGGACCGACGATGAGATCGAGAAGTGGCTCAATGAGCATGAATGTCCCTACGCCCGAATGGATGAAGAAAGCCTTATAGACGAAGTTTCCGACGCTATCATGAACGGAAAAGTCACCGGATGGTTCGCAGGGAGGATGGAGTTTGGCCCCCGTGCGCTTGGCAACCGATCGATCATCGGAGATGCCAGAAGCACTACAATGCAGTCGACCATGAACCTTAAGATCAAGCACCGTGAATCATTCAGGCCATTTGCTCCCTCCGTTCTTCGTGAGAACGCGAGCGATTTCTTCGAACTTGAATGCAGCAGCCCGTACATGCTTCTTGTTGCCCCGGTACGAAAGGACAGGCGCCTTAATCCTCCGGAAGGCAGTGAAACGCTCTTCGGCATTGATCAATTGAACGTACCGAGGTCTGATGTACCGGCAATAACTCATGTAGACTACTCGGCAAGGGTGCAGACGGTTGACAGGAAGGATAATCCAAGGTATCACAGGCTCATATCCCGTTTCCGCGAAAAAACAGGCTACGGTGTGATCATCAATACAAGTTTCAACGTCCGGGGTGAACCGATCGTCTGCTCACCATCGGATGCCTATCTCTGTTTCATGCGGACGGAGATGGATCTGCTGGTACTCGGCAACTGCCTGCTTATAAAAGAAGAGCAGCCGGAATTGAAGGAGAAAGTCGACTGGCGTAACATCTACGAACTGGACTAGGAGAGGATTTGAAGAAGAAAAGGGCGGAACTCAGAAAATTCGGACTGATCATGGGATGTGTCATTGCCTTGATATCGGGTCTGCTTTATCTCAGGCATTCACCAGCATGGTCGGTTACCGCTTCAGTCTCCGGATTTTTCCTGATTACGGGGATTACCTTGCCGACGATCCTCAGACCGATCGAGTACGTCTGGATGAAACTCGCAATTGTGATGGGTTTCGTAATGACCAATGTTCTGCTTACACTCGTATATATGATAGCAATCACCCCTATAGGGCTGATCATGAGGCTTCTGGGCAAGACTCCGCTGAAGCTCAGGTTCGACAGGGAGTGCGGGTCCTACTGGCTGCCCGTAGATCCTTCCGGGCCGTGCGGCAGACCGGACAAGCCCTACTAAAAGGAGAGATACAATGGGACGAGCTGGCGATATCTGGGGGTTTCTTAAAGTGCGTAAGAAGTGGTGGCTCGCACCGATCATCGTTGTGCTTTTACTTCTCAGCATCGTACTGGTACTGACCCAGGGATCTGTGCTTGCACCTTTTATCTACGCCATATTCTGATGAGGTCCCGATCCATGGATTGATGACGTCCCTGCGTTATCCCGCCCTAGCGAATGAGTACTGTTTTCTTTTTCAGAACAACCAGACTCCCATGGAGGAAAATGAGTTACCTTAATACCATACATCTCCGCGTCTGCACTGTTGAGCCGGTATGCAGACGATACATATAAACGCCAGGGTGCAAATCTTCAGCGTTGAATTCAACCGAATGGTGTCCTTCCTGAAGCTCTCCGTCAATCAGAGTTGTAACAAGCCTGCCTGAAAGGTCGAAGACCTTAAGTGTTGCATGACCCGGCTCACACAGCTCGAAGCGCAATGATGTTGATGTGGTGAAAGGGTTCGGGAATGCCGGCTCGAGTAATAAGCTGGCTGGCATTAGTGAGCCTTCAGCAATACCGGTCATGGCTTCATCAAGGAAGAGGAACTCCTCGATGAACCGACTAAGATTCATGCCGTGTCCTATACCTGTAAGACTCTGGAATTCATGATCTATTCCAAGATCTGTAAGTGTGTCCGCATAGCCGCAGTTGGATTCGTAACAGCCTATCCATCCATCGTCTGTACCGCAGTCAAAGAATATGTCAAGGTCAATCGGCAGGGACATTTCCTTAACCATATGGGCGGGATAGAACAGCTCCCACAGGGCAAATACGGAATCGATTATTGCTCCATTCTCGTCTAGAATGAAATCCACTGAATCGGGAGCGCTCAGATTTGGTGAGAAAGCTCCCGATGTAAGAAACGTAGCATTCGTGTAGAGACCATTCCCCCAGTCGTAGGTGTAAGGTGGCACGGTTTCTGGACATTCATTCAGGACTTCAGGAAGGAAAAGAGACAATGAAACCTCGATATCCTGAAAACCAGCGTTCGACGCTACCGCTTTGTAGCGGTCAGTATGCGAAAGAGCTAGATGCATCGAACCCATAGCTCCCATCGAATGCCCTGCTATGCATCGGAAGTCCGGGTCTGAAATGGCGCAGAAGCTGCTTTCCACAAAGTCGACTAAATCGAATACTACATAGTCCTCATAATCTCCATACAGTTCAGAGTTAACCCACATACTGCCTTCGTATGGTTCGCACCATCCATTCGGCTTTACCACGATCACAGGCTGGATCTGCTCGGATGAGATCAGACTGTCCAATGAATTTTGTGTGTAGGCTATGTACGAAGTATGTGAACCGCCCCAGCCGTGCAGCCAGTATATCACGGAATAATCGATGGTTCCGCCAGGATCGTAACCTTCGGGCAGGTAGATCACCACATCTTTCTCTACGCCCAGTGAAGGAGGAACAAATGTTGTGTCTACCCAGGTTCCACCAGCAGATGCGATACCTGGAATTATTAACAGCAAGCCGAGAATACAAACGAAGAATTTCATCGTAACCCCTCCTGTGTGTATAACTAACCTCTCCACTATATCTTTCGAGCCCGGAGAAGAACTGTTATGCAGTGAACACATCAAGGTGTTACGAAATAATGTGTCTGGTATGTTTTCTACCGGACCCGAATTATTGTTTGCACACTAACTTAAATATCGGAATATTAAAACTATGTCAATGACTTCATAGCAGTACATTCCGTACCTTATTACGAGGAATACTGCGGTACGAACGCCTGGTGACTGTAACAAAAATTGTGCTTTCCCGTCTGTACTGATGTTGACATCGTATGATATACTCTTGAGTAACAGAAGGAGAAGAAAATGGGAGATGAGGGAGTTCGGATCATAGCTTTGCTTCTGGTAATAGGCGGGCCGGTAGTCCTTGCGATCATCCTGCTCATGAACAGACATAACCTGGCACGGCAGAAGTACGATAAGATAAATCAGGCGCTCGAATCCGGCAGGAGTCCCGAGGAAGTCGAACGGATGATAGCTATTATGGAGTAAACGAAGACCCCAGGTCGCAGGACAGGGTTTTTCAGGACCGGTTTCGTTGTCATCGGGCTCAGTTTCGCTTCGCTGGTGGTTGGTCTCGTTATCGGCGTCAAGGCATGTCTCGCCGCGGCCGGCGCCGGACTGGTATTCGGACTGGCGCTCATCGCAGTCTGGTTCCTGATGGATCGAACCACAAACACGTCGTAAAGAGTTGATCAACGACCCGGACAGGCTGATCGATGTCAGGCTTGCCTGTGAGGGCGACAGGCAGGCCTTCGGAAGGCTTATAGATGACTACGGCGGGCTGGTGCACACGTTACTTCTCAGGATGGTTCAAGATCGGGATACAGCCATGGACCTGGCGCAGGAGACATTCGTTAAGGCGTGGACCAGACTCCGCAGCCTCCGGAAGCACGAGAGCTTTCCGTCATGGATATGCTCGACTGCCCGGAGGACTGCGCTTGATCACCTGCGCAGAATAAAGGTCAGGAAGGAGGTAAGCATGCCTGAAGAAAGTTTCATCGAGAGTGCAGACGAGAGTAAACCAGAGCTCTCCGCAGAAGGTATTGTTCTGCTGGAACAGGCTGTATGCAAGCTATCCGAAAGGGACAGGCAGCTTATCACACTCGCATACTGGAACGAGTTGAGTTTTGCGGATGTAGGGCGTATCATGGGGATACCGGTTCCCAATGTACGCGTCTATCTCCACCGGGCGAGGAAGAGACTGAGAGAACACCTGAAGGGACACGAGAATGAGCTCCTGCAGCAGATCGACTAGCGTACTCTCATACTTGATGGGTGAGTTGGATGAGCATGACAGGGGTCTCTTCGAGAAACATCTCGAAAGCTGCCCCATCTGCCGTCGCGAACTCAGGCTTGAGCGTACCCTGCAGAACGGCCTCGTTGAGTGCACTAAGCCGGATGCAGCACCCGCTGAGCTCAGGCTGAACGTACTCACGAAGATATTGACCGCACCACGGCCGCGGTTCCCTGTCTGGCAGATCGCGGTTGCGCTTCTTTCCGGCACAGCTGCATTCCTGATCCTTATGAAGATTCCGCACGATTCGAGCCTGCTTGAGAAAGGCACCGGAATCCTGATGAACTTCGTAGAGGAAATATCCTTTGCTCTCGCAGAAGCCAGCTCCTTTCCAGTCATGATCGTGGCGGGAATCGTACTCGCAGGAATTGCTTCAGTATTGGCTTCACTGATACCGGAGGAGTAGCCGCCAGGACTCCACTCCCTTTTTCTGACTCAGCAAGCGCCAGAGCCTGCATTTATGGAGTCTCTGTTATGAGGATACAATTCAAACCACTGGCAACAAATAAGTAAAGTCGGTATTGTTTATTGCTGTTTTGTGTTCGTGTATCAGTGCTAATTCTGGAGGAGGTTGTGATGAAAAGTGTTTTTGTAGCTGTTCTTGTCCTTCCAGTCATGCTTACAGCCGGTGATGTCACCGTTCTGTCTAGTTTCTACAGTCCTGATCAGTATACGAACGGGCTTGCCTGGGATGGATCAAATCTCTGGCTTCTTGGCGGATTCTACGATGGTTTTTATGAGATCAATACCTCTGGAACTGTATTGAGTCAGTTCAAGCCGAGTGAACCCGGTGGTAAAAACGCACTTGGTGCTGCTTTCGACGGAACAAATCTGTGGGGAATGTTCCTTCTGAATACAGGGACACCAGGAGAAGTATATGAATACACAACTTCAGGTGTGTTTCTTTCTACTTTTATTTGTCCCGCAACATACAACCTCGGGCTGACCTGGGACGGAACTAACCTCTGGATGTCATGTCGTGGTAATCAGACTATCTACGAGCTGAGTACAGCTGGATCGGTTCTGAGTTCTTTTTCTGTTCCGTATGGGTCAATTGGAGATATGGCGTATGACGGTTCAAATCTCTATTTCGCTACCGGAGGTGACGGGTCTATTGTTGAAGTAACAACTACCGGTACGATTGTCGACACTTATGATCTGAGTGGAATATCAAGCAGTTTCAACGCTGTAGCTCTAGTGTTTGATGGAAACAACTTCTGGGTATCCAATCAGACAACTGATATCATATATGAAGTGACATTGACTCCTGTATCGTTGGAGCGGTACACGTTCGGACGTATCAAGACCCTGTTCGCCGATTAGAGTTCTCCGTCAAGAGAGACTGGCTCAGGATGATCTAAAGGTGAGTATGTCAGTATTCTGATAAAAAGGTCAGGTTACTACAATTCATACCATTTATGTATCTTGACACTGTTCTTTTACACTGTTATATGGTTAGTCCATGGCTGTTGCTGACGGCATCGGCCTTTTTGATCGGTATGCAGAACCGATCTACCATTCTTGTTTTGTTCCGCATGCCGGTCTTCTGATCGGTAGGCAGAGCTGATCTACCATTCTTCTTTTGTTCCGCACACCGGTCTTTTACACCGGTGCCGCCGGAATTGCCG
>JAUWSL010000068.1 GCA_030610085.1 Candidatus Aegiribacteria sp. | reverse complement strand
GATCAATCTTTCCGTAAATCGATTCGTGCGGGAACGTTCCATCAGGCAACAGCTCCCCTGCATTCGTTCTCATGAGAAGTTCCGCACCCTCCTCTATGGACTCAATTGCATAAATGTGGAACATGCCTTCTCTGACAGCATCAATGACATTATCGCGAAGCTGAAGATCCTTCACATTCGATTTCGGGATCATTACTCCCTGTGTTCCTGTTAATCCCTTTCCGTCGCATATACGGAAGAAACCCTCCACTTTTTCGTTAACGCCACCTATGGCCTGTATTTCTCCGAACTGGTTAACTGAACCGGTTACAGCTATGTCCTGCCTTATTGGAATCTCCGAGAGTGCACTGAGCAGAACATAAAGCTCCGTTGAAGATGCACTGTCACCGTCCACTCCACCGTAACTCTGCTCGAATACGATACTTGCGGAGAGGGAGAGAGGGTATTCCCTCGCAAATTTGCCCTGTATAAAGCCTGATATTATCAACATTCCCTTAGTATGCGTGGTTCCCGACATGTCAGACTCACGCTCAACATTTATCAGTCCCTTTCTACCGACGGAAACTGTTGTGGATATTCTGGCCGGCAGCCCAAAGGAGTAATCCACGCCCTGATACACGGCAAGTCCGTTTACCTGTCCGACTTTCTCTCCCTGAGTATCGACCATTATTGTGTCATCGATTATCCGCCTTGTTGCATAAGTCTCACCGAGATTCAAACGGTGGATTTTTTCCTGTATTGCTTCCCTGACGTGAGCAGCGGTAACAATTGAATCCCCCCTCTGCCTGGCAAAGTAGCTGGCCTGGCGTAGATAATCGGTAACTCGGTTGAATTCCAGAGAAAGCCTGTCCTGCAGACCGGTCAGTCTGACGCTTTCCTCCACAACAGCGGCAACTGCTCCTGCATCCATAGGAGGCAGTTCCTCAGCCTTGATTATCCCTGCTATAACGTTGGCGAAGTCGCGGATATTCTCAACTTTGGATTCCATGGTGAAATCAAAGGCTGCCCTTATCCGGAAGAGGAGGTTGAATTCAGGTTCGTAGGAAGCTAATAGATAATAGAGTTTCGAAGAACCGATAAGAATGATCTTGGCATTGGTATCAATCGGTTCGGGATGGAGATGAACCGGATACAGACCCATGGGATCATGACTTCTTATAACAGTCGTCTGGTTCCTGAGAGTCTGAATAAGTCTCTGCCATAATTCCGGTGCTCTGACCAGATCCATCGCATTTATTATAAGGTAGCCTTCATCAGCCTTGTGAATGGCACCTGGTCTGATCATCGTATGATCACTATAGGGTTTCCCCTCTACGACAATTCGATCGATGTTTCCGAAGATGCTGATTGAATCGGGGAACTCCTCGATCACAACCGGCCGTTTGGTTTTCCCGGCGTTATCAAGTATCAAATTCGGTGTAAACAGAACGTATGGATCATTACTCTCCGAACTCTCCGCAAAATCCTTGAGGTTCTCCAGAATAATCTCTACTATTGAATCAGCCCATTTGTCTGCCTTATCGTCACCGATTTCCTTCAGTATGGAAACAATCCCCGATATTGTCGGTTTCACGAGCCTTCGGAACATTTTCTCGAGCTTGATCTGAATCTCTATTTCCATATCACGGGTTTTCCTGAAGGCGTTCGTGAGTTTCTTGAAAAGCTGTTCGTGCAGTTCTGTGTACTTCTTAATATCTTCCTCTGTGAGCTTCCCTTCCTCCTTCATTCCCTCCAGTGTATCGAAGGTGACCGTTTCATCGTTAATCACGGGAAGGACATCCGGCCTGAACTCCCCTGGAGCAACGGGTACGTTAACTATGGAGAAACCCGCTTCTGTAGCTTCCTTTTTGACGGCATCCATAAGAGCCTTTTTACTGTCCTGGTAGGTTGCCCTTACTGCCCTGCTTTCCATTTCGGCCTTTTCGCTTCTGAGGACAGTGGGAATGTTGCTTCGGAGGAGCTGTACGCATTCCTCCAGAGCGCTTTCGAACCTTGCGCCGTCTCCCGCCGGAAAAGTAAGTGCTATCGGGTTTCTGGGATCCTCCATGTTTCGAACGTACATGATGTCTCTCAAGTCATCGGTGGTCGTATCAATGCTTTCCAGAATTTTCTTTATGGTTGTTTCACGACCTGTTCCGGATACACCTGTTACAAACATGTTATACCCTATTGAATGTATTTCAAGACCAAGTTTGAGAGCCTTTATAGCCCTTTCCTGGCCTACTATCTCTCCGGTAGGTTGTATATCCGCTGTAGTTTCGAAATCAAGGGCTGTAGGCGGGCATTTCCATTTGAGTTCTTCTGGTCTGATTGGTCTGACAATCATTTGCTTATCCTTCCCTCATGATTTTCGCAACCTATTTCTCCGGAGGTTCAGGTTCCAGAGGTGCTATCGAAAGTGGACCGGCTTCAACTGAAAGTGCCCGGATCCTGCCTCCCCTTTCCACCTTACCCCTTACTATAACTGTAGCTTCAGAACGGACAAGAATAGACTCGGCCCTTCTGAAGAGCGGCGAGGGTAGAAATACATCCGCAACTCCAGTATTATCTTCAAGCATAAGGAAACCTGCACCAGCGGCAAGCCTTCTTCCTGTAACGAGTCTTCCCCAGATACTTACATCGACCAGTTCACCGATTCGTCCCAGCGGGATCGTTCCCCCGGGGCGGGCGACCAACTCCAGTGGAGACGCTGCAAGTGGAAGGTTCAGCAGACCGAGTTCCATAGCAACTCTGGTTTCAATGGAATAATCGGGAAGATCGGGGGTTCCCGGCGGCAGATCGGGGAAAAAACCGCCATCACCTGTCTCCAGCTGCATTAGCGTAACCGGGGGTGCGAAACCTGTTTCCCGGAAACAACCCGCCGCAGCCATGTTTCTGCACAGAGACTTTCCGCAACCTGCTTCGAGCAGTTCAAACGGGTATCTGTATGGCCTGCCGTCCCTCAATTTCTCGTATTCCGTACTACCCATTCCCTTTAGATGATGAAATCCCGGTATTATTTTCCCCTCTCTCTCACACGTAAGCCATTTCCCCGTGTTGACCCCGGGAGGCATGAACGAAATGCCAAGCCTTCTGGCTTCTTCAAGGTAAACTCTCGGGTTGTAGAAACCGCCCCCGGCCGCCATTACAGAGGCCATGTAAAGTTCCGGGTGTTCTGCCTTTAGAAGTGCCGCTGCGCAGGAGACGGCACCGTATGTAAATGCATGAGCCTTGCAGAAACCGTAACCGGCATAGCTGGAGAGTACTTTCCAGACTGTTTCCGCCTTCACAGGATTCATCCCTCTGCGTCTGCAGATTGAGATAATCTCTTCCTTATCAATCTGCTTCTTCTTGAGTTTCCTCCTCAGAAGATCTGAGGAAGCTTCATCGGTTCCCAGAAGCACTTCAGCGGCTTTTGAGACATCTTCCTGGTAAAGCATCACTCCAAGGTTCTCCATTAGAATCGGTCGCAGTTCGGGAAGTGAAGAATTGTGAATCGATTCCGAATGGAGGCAGTCAAGGTAGTTCTTTCTTCCGCCTCCGGCAGATGCTCCGGGTCTTACCAGTGCGAGAGTCCTTGCCACATCCTCCATCGTACGTATCTTCATCTCCTTCAGAAGACCCCTCATGGCTGGAGACTCAACATGGACCACTCCAATTGTCCTGCCGGAATCCAGTAGGTCCCTGGCGGGGTCCGGAATACTGCCCCCCTTGCGGAAAACATTCAAAGGATTCTTTCCAAGTGCCGAGCATACAAGGGATATTGTTGTTAACCCTCTCTGGCCAAGCATATCCATTTTCAGAAGACCGATTTCTTCAATCCCATCTTTGTCGAAATGCGTTATATCGTACCCGCCGGGACTTGGTTGAAGGGGTACAAGTGTGTCTACCGGTTCGCCCGTACAGACTACTCCGCATGGATGGGGTGCCAGGTGGGAAGGGATATTCCTGATAAGTTTCGAATTCCGCAATGCTGCAGAAGCAGCCGGCCTGCTCCATGCAGCATTATCATGGTAGCGGAGAAGTTTAGTAAGACTGTCGATCTCCCTGCTGCTGATACCCAGACCACAGGCCGCAACCCTGAATGCAGACCTGGAGCGATGGGTTACTATCTGTGAAACAGCCGCTCCGTATCTTCCTGCCTTCCTGAGGAACCATTTTATGACTTCATCCCTCCTTGAGCTGTCGATGTCAATATCTATGTCGGGAGATCTTAACCTGCGAATGTTGAAAAAGCGTGAGAACGACAGCCCGTGACGAATAGGGCAGATTATGGATATGCCCAGAAGGTATGCGATAATGCTGCCCCCGGCTGAACCCCTGGCTGATACTGCGATACCTTTTCTTCTACAGTACTCGATAATCTCGTAAAACCGGAGAAAATAACCGGCCAGCCCGTTTTCGCATATGACTTCCAGTTCCATTTCCAGCCTGGATCGAGCGGACGGGCTTTCATCGTACAGGAACCTCAGCCTTTTCTTCACGATTCCGGCCAGCATCCTTTCTTCCGGAAGGATCCTGTTCCCTGCTTCACCTGCCCCCGAGGGTTCTGTTGAAACCATTTCTGAGAGCTGGCTGTTTCCAATTAATGAGTGTTTCGCACCGCTGAAACTCTCTTCAAACATTTCAACATCCGGCAGTACATTATTCTTGCCGGCGAATTCGCATGGGTCCGGCTTCCTTTTCTCGATGGCCAGATAGCCACTGCGAAGAATCCTGTGGGTTTCAATACTGTCAGAATTTGTGAACACAACCGGCCAGCATGCTACAGGGCGGTATCCTAAATCAAGTATCTCATGCTCCGCCGAACCGGGCTTTCTGCCGGATATGCATTCGGGAAAAACAGAGACGAAAACCGGTCCGCTGAATCCCATTTCATTCACCAGCACACGTGCTCCGGAAGGTTCTTCCACTATCGCCGCCAGTTTCGTGCATGCTGCCAGTGATTCCTCGGTTGAGATCCGCTCCGGGAGCACTGTAGAGGTTATAAGACTGCAGAGATCGCTCCACCCGCCTTCAATTGCTGTAAAAGCTATCTTCAATCCTCTGATAGTCAGCAAAGCTCCAGCAGCCCCGGTGATTACATTTTCCCTGCATGTCGCAGCGAATTCAAGCTGACCGGTTACAATACTTTTATCCGTAAGGATTCCCCCGGTATAACCGCAGCGAGCAATCTCCGCCGCCAGCGATGCGGGTGACTCTACACCATGCCTGAACGAGTACCAGCTTCGAACGGGCGTAATAACATATTTCATGATACATATGTAAACAAATGTTTACTATTTCGCAAGGGGTTTGTTTCTGCAGGAAATCGTGGAATATTGTAACTATAAATTGAATTCACTAATCGATTGGAGAATACTATGAGAAAATATTTTACTACTGTTGTTGCCTTGGCTGTAGCTATCGCCGGGTGTTCGAACGATCCTTCGGCACCATCGGGAACTCTTCCCAATGTGCAGAACCTTGATATAGATGAGACAGCATCAAAGGGAGATTCAGTAGTTCTGGTCTGGGACGCACTGGAAGTAGATGTGACCGGTTATAACATTTACTTCGCCACCACGGTACCAGGTAGCTGGGGCCAACCGGGAGTCACGGCTGATACCACATGGACTCATATAGTAACATCTACAGGCTTTTACGAGATTAAGGCATACGAGGGGACGAATTACTCCTCGGGCTTTTCGAACAGAGTTGATACAAGAGCGGAATCTTCCATTCTCGAGCGGGAACTCAGGACTGATTCAACCACAAACGGTCTTACTTTCTACGATGAAGGTACGGGGTGGGGACTTGGCTGCGCCGATTCCGCCGGATTCAATCAGGATATCTACATAGGAATAGCAAACAGCAAGATTTACATCTACTCGGGCAATCATAACCCGTCACAGTACCCCGGAGGGAACGATACAAAGCTGTGTCTGAGGGGTACTCACGGACACGTCGCGCCGTCACACGGTTCGTCGGACTGGGTCGATTCCGTACAGGTAACCGATTTCAACTGGGTATTCGTGCAGCTGGACAACGATCATTATGTTGAATTCTACGTTGACAGTGTCTTCACCAACGGAGCTGATCTGCTGTCCTTCGAGTATCAGCTTATCGATTATCTAAGACTGTTCAACGTACTTTAGTGTCATGTCCCGAGAACGGCGGAGTTATGCTCCGCCGCTTTTTCATCAGAACAGATCCTTCCTGCTCTTCATAGCTCTTTTGATATTAAATATCAGTTTCTTCAGGTCCGGATCTTTCTTGATCTTCTGATCTCCGGTTACTGCGGATATCATCTTATCGATCCTTCTGAGCTTTCCCGAAACCAGTTTTCCAAGAATAACCAGATATTCCAAAGCAAGCTGGGGGTTCGTCTCGGTCATATCGGCAAAATGATCACGTGTCAGTCTGTATAGAACTGATTTCCCCGATGACCGGACAGTCGCAGACCGTCCCCCTTCATCAAAGAATGACAGCTCACCGAACACATCATTGACTTCCAGGGTGTCAAGACAGACCGCCTTGGCGCCGCTGCCCTCGATGACCTCAAGCTTTCCCGACTTGATGACGAAAAAATCCGTGGTAAGCTCTCCCTGAAATATCATCGCATCACCATTGTTAAGCTCAACCACCTCGTAGAAAGGCAGCATCTCATGCTCAAGAAGACTTCTGCCCTGATTGAAAAGCTTCTTTTTATCCATCTTTTCCTCCTGACGGTTTCAATAACTGCAATTCAACTAATAATTAAACTACATTCTGAACCTCTGTCAACCTTAAGCTAGTGAAACACTTCTTTCTAATCAAAGAGTGCTAAAAGGATAGAATCCGTACATACTGATAAGTTAATCAACTGCTATATCAATAAGATACCTTAGCCCGACCTTCCAAATGGAATAATCTGAACCCTGTCCATGTAACAGCAGTGAAAACAACACGGGAGGTTGAAATGTTTATGAATGCGATGACATCACTGATGATTCTCTCGGTCTCGGTCGCCGGGTACTTCTGTCCTGGCCGATCGGCGGATGATAATTACCAGGAAGTAGTTCAAAGGGTATCGGAGATGGTCTGGGACCAGAATGTCAGAAAACTGGCAAGTGTACACGGGCTTGATGTTGTAAATGTAACGTGGGAGGATACGGGACGGTATTCCGGTTCATGCTGGGGGCCAAATATCTCAGATATGACCATACAGGTTCACAGCTTTCAGAATGGAGCGGAACATCCGACGTTGACGTGCATGCCAGTAATAAGGTTTCCGAATTTTCATGATATTTCGGCGGACCTGGATCCGGACAACTTCTATCTGCTGGTGGGTAACGAAATAGGCGAAGAACTGGCGCCTGTATCGCTGACGGATTTCGTAGATAACATCAGATATTATCTCCACGATCCGGAATCATGGGACGGAGATGAACACAGTCTTCTCGCTGAGCGGGACAGCTCCGTTCTTGTAAGTGCACAGGCGGTATTCCTGCCTATTAAGTCTTCGGGTGACGCTATCTTCAATCCTGTTCTTTACAACTATCAGTCCTATGCAGGCGATCCTGCTGTACTCACTATTCTGGTCACGAGAGAGGGTACGAGCGTAACCGTGATAGATAACACCAGGGATGCTGTTCCGGGATCCTGGAGCTGGGGACAGAGGCTGTTCTTCAACGAGGACGGACAACGTGCCAGTTTTACCGGACAGAGAATTTCAGATTTCAGGGTGGACTACGCAAATAGTGGCGGTGATCCCTCGGACATCACCGAGGAGAGTAATCTCAATATGGTTTTATTGATACAGATACCCCTGAAACAAAGAAGTCCTCAGAGTACATACTTCGATGATGTGTGCTGCGAATCTTCATGCGCACAGCTCGGTGCGACTGGCGAGTTCAGCAGAGGTGTATCGGATGTTGAAGCAGCCGTTATCGGACACGGGGAACTGGAAGGTCCCTTCACGGAGATAGATGGTCTTGAGATCGTACGGGATCCTGAATTCCCGATTAGAGTTACCGTACAATTTTACAAGGCTACCTCCAATGGAGTGGCTTCTCAGCAGGATATTGATGAGATAGCTGAAGAGATCCAGAAGGTTTACGACCAGGGCACATATGTCGGCTCCCTTGTGGTTCCTGACCCGGGATCATACAGACCTACTGACTGGGACAGGGCATCGGTACCCAGAAGACTGAACAGGTACTGGAGAATGGTAGGTAACAACTACCTCGGCTGGATAGGAAGAAGAGATCTCATAAACTGATCAACACGGATTTCAGCTGCGGGGCCGGGCATCAATCCCGGCCCCTTCCAGTATCCCTTCAAGACTCTTGCCAAATTGGAAATATTCATCATATATATTTGGTAGGTATTTATCAATTCAAGGGAAGGATGAATTCATGAAACCACTGTTATTAATACCATTACTGCTTCTCACGGCTATGGCGGCATCAGGTACTTTCACCTTCGATACGCCTTATTACCTGCAATGTGCCGGTACAAGCATAGATGTGCAGTACTACGGAGCCCCATGCGTCGCTGACTGGGACGGCGACGGTCTGAAAGACCTGATCACAGGGCAGTTCTTTTACGGATACATCAGATTCTACAAGAACGAAGGTACAAACGAATCTCCCGTTTTCAATTCTTTC
>JAUWSL010000023.1 GCA_030610085.1 Candidatus Aegiribacteria sp. | reverse complement strand
CTTATAAGCACTCCCCAGACAGGAGTCGATTCCATATCCGTGACATGGGCCATTCTCGGATGGCCGGTTGCGCTTGCGAAGGTAATCGCAGCCTTCGTTGCCGGCCTGCTCGGAGGAACCATAGTCGATAAGATCGGCAACGGCATGGGGGACCAGGGAACCTCACCGGCATGTGTCGATATTGAAACCTGTTCACTGCCCCGCCGGATCTGGAACTACTCTTTCAACGGTCTTTTCAAGGATATTTACGGATGGCTTGTTTTCGGAATACTGGTATCCGCGCTGATCACCACTTTCCTTGAGCCGGGGCAGCTCTCACAGTATACGATCCTCGAAGGTCCGCTGGGACTTCTGGCCGCACTGGCGATAGGAATTCCCCTCTACGTCTGCTCGGTCGCATCGGTCCCGATCGCTGCCGGTCTCATATACGCCGGATTCCCGGTGGGCAGTGCTCTTGTGTTTCTCATGGCCGGCCCCGCCACGAACGCCGCAACCATGGGCGCAGTTCGCAAAACCCTGGGAACGAGGGTTTTTCTTGTCTACATATTGACTGTAACGATTATCAGTCTTGCTGCGGGAGGGATACTCAACTCGCTCAACGTCTCAGTATCCCGGGCTTACCATGCCGGACACGGTATGGATTCGATCACAGGATCACTCAGCATTGCCGCCGGAGTGTTACTTATCGCTGGAACAGCATGGTTCGCCTTCAGAGAATTTCTTCAGCTCAAACTGAAATCCTCTCGAAAAGGTAATACCGATGATACAGTGAAGCTGAACGTTGATGGAATGAGCTGCTCGAAATGCGAAATGACCGTCAGCAGAGCTCTCAAGGAACTGCCGGGAATACTCGACGTATCCGCCTCGTCCGGGAAGGGTACTGTCGAAATAACCCTGGACAGAAGCAATGGATTTAACAGAATAGAAGCTGTTAAGGCGATCAGGAACCTTGGCTACGATGTAAAGGGGGAATGAATGACCGGTCAAGAAGAAGATCTGCAGGCTGACTCCCGGGAAGTTGAAGTTCTGGCTGAACTCTTCCATCAGATGGCTGATCCGACAAGGCTGCTTCTTCTGATGTCAATGTTCTCCGGGGAGAAATGTGTCTGTGAGCTGGCGGAGAAGACGGATGTAACTGTCTCTGCAGTTTCACACCAGCTCCGATCACTCCGCACAGCCAGACTTGTCAGGAGTCGAAAAAAGGGAAGGCACGTATTCTACACTCTCGATGATGATCATGTGAGAGACCTGGTCTCAAAGGGGCTGGAGCACGTAAGGGAATAACTGTGCTCATATGATCCGACGGACGGAAATTCCTCAATATCAGCGGACAGGTATTTCCTTTAGATACCTGCACCCTCCACCACATACGTTGTATGAATCGCACGAAGTACAACTCGAAGATTTGTTGCTGTTACGGAACTTCTCGACGTATGGAGATCGGGAAAGTTCTTTGAAGGACTTCTTCAGAAGGTTTCCGAGGACGACCGGGCTCTGCTCGCAGACTCTCAGTTCTCCGGCAGGGCTGATCGCCCATTTTTCCGAGCCGCATACACATGCCCCGAACGTAATACCGGGGTAATCGCTGTGGTCCAGCAGGCAATGCTCTACTGGAATGGCAGTGTATACCATCATACCGTGGGACATGAGCGACCTTTCGCCGGCGCTCTTCAGGGCGGAATCAAGCTGCTGCAGGGTTGGCAGAAGATGCCTGTTTTCAAGACCCCTCCCGCCCGGCACGAAGCGGTTGAGGGCTGTTGCGTCTGCCGAGAACGCGTAGGCAAGATCCACTACCCGGCCGGTCTCACCGAAATTCCGCGAAGTGATTATATGTGAAACGGTCAATCTTGCTCCGGAGGATGCGGCGGCGAGCATGGCCCGTTTTACATCATCGAATCCATCGGTACCAGTCAGATCCCTGTATCCCTCTCCGGTAACTGAAGTGACGGATACTTCAAACCACTCCACACCTGCTTCGGAAAGCGACTCGGCGGTACACGGATCGAGAAGCAGACCATTGGTAGCTATTCCAACCAGAATTCCGCGCTTCCGGAAGATACCGACGATTTCGCGCAGATCATCTCTCAGAAGAGGTTCTCCGCCGGTTAACGTAACTGAAACAGGATGTGCGGCCTGAATGGATTCCGCAAGTTTCTCGATCTCATTCAGCGGAAGTTCCATGGGGCTTAGTTCGCCATCAGTCTTCCATACATTGTAGCAGTAATTGCATGTAAGATTGCATCGCGGCGTGATCTCGAAAACGAAAAGGGGGCCTTTCATCGAGCAATCAGAAGAGCTCAAGATCAAGGAGAAGATCGTGCAGACCAGGCAGCATGTCCTTCACATCACTAATGGATCGTTCCATGTTCTCAAGATCCTCAAGTACCAGACGGTACCCTTCACTGTTCGGGGTTCCGGAATCACTGAGACTTTGAAGCAAAGTGGTTTTTATGCTGTCAAGATACGACTGTATGCTGTCGACCTCCAGAGGCCAGCGGGTTGACCATAGAACCCCCGAATAATTTGTTTCGCCTCTGATAGTCTCGAGAAGGAAATAGGAGTCAATGGAAGATTTCAGGTTGCGAAAGGCGGTTATCATTTCCTCGGATGAGATCAGGCCATCCTCCCTCAGGCGGGCAACTGTGCCGATCCTGGCTTCGATCTGCGGAACCAGATCATCGGTCTGATCAGCAACGGGAGGCGGCATCATCCTTGTCAGTGACATTACCGATCCGTAGGAAAGAAGCATAAGCCTGTCGGACGCAAGACTGTGGAGCAGTCTTATCTCGAGGGAGTCAATACCGATCTCTTCCGAGATCATCATCAGTTCAGCATAACTGTTGTCCAGCTCGACCCTGATCTTGTTTATATGTTCATGATCAAGCAGGCTGGAGCTGTAATCACCGTCAGCCGGGGCAATATTGTGCAGTTTTTTCCAGATTCTCTTGAATTCCTGCCACTGGGGATTGCTCCATAGAACCGAAGTCCTGGTGAGCAGGGATCGTGAAATGGCAACGTTCGAGCCGGCATTTACACCGGCCGAAGTGCTGCTGTTTTCTGAAGCCGAAACGGTATCTACATGTAACAGACTTGCAGCAAACAGAATGCCGAGGGCGGGAGGAATCAAACCACTCTGAGATTTACTATTGTTTTTCATAATATCCCCTTCTATTGAACTTCGTAGAAGGATAGTTCACGGGTGATGGATAGTTCCAGAGGAGCAGGGTAATTGACCCCGGATGTGATACGGTTAGATTCTCCTGATACAGAAACCATAAAGGAGCTTTCATGCATGCTGTTGTTAAACCTGTTGGAACGAAAAGAGAGATGAGGCAATTCATCATGCTCCCCTACATGCTTTACAGGGATGATCCACTCTGGATCCCCCCTCTTATCTCTCAGGAAAAATCTCAGTTCGATCCGAAGAAGAATCCGGCCTACAGGTACTGTGATACCAGGTTCTTTCTGGCCTGGCGCGATGGCAGGCCGGTCGGCCGTATAGCAGCTATCATAAACGAAAGATACACCGAAAAACTTGGCAGGAACTGCGGAAGGTTCGGATGGTTCGAGTGCGAGGATGACCTTGAAACAGCCAACGCGCTTTTCAGCAATGCGGAGAACTGGCTTTATGTGAAAGGTATGACCGAAATTTCAGGCCCTATGGGTTTCACCGATAACGATATGACGGGATTTCTCGTTGAAGGGTTCAATGAACTTCCAACAATATCAGGCAGTTACAACCCCCCATGGTACAACGAACTGGTGACATCAAGGGGCTACGTGAAAGAAGTGGACTACGTTGAATTCAAGATAACCGTACCTGAAGCCCTCCCCGAGAAGGTTGAGCGCCTGACAGCCCTTATCAAGAAAAGAACCAGCGTAAAGGTATTCAATGAGAAATCTACGAAAGCCCTTGCGAAGAAATGGGGACACCAGCTCTTCGATGTTCTGAACGAAAGCTACAAGGAGCTTTACGGCACAACTCTGCTTGATGAGGCAGAAATTAACTACTACATAAAAGCCTACCTCGGACAGGTGGATCCGGAGTTCATCAAGCTTGCCGCAGACGGTGACAGGCTTGTTGGATTCATTATTGCCATGCCCAATCTGTCAAAGGCGTTCCAGAAGGCAAAAGGCAGGTTATTTCCATTCGGTTTCATCCATATTCTCAGAGAAATGAAAACAAGTAAAATTCTGGATTTCTACCTTGCCGGAATCCTCCCGGAATACCAGGGAAAAGGCCTGGATGCTCTCTTAACTTATGAAATGGGAATAAGCGCTCTTAAGAGGAAGATGGAATTCGCCGAGAGCAACCATGAGCTGGAGGAGAACAAAAAGATCCAGGCAATGTGGAAACTCTACGAGAAACGACTTCACCGGAGAATACGGGTTTACCACCTGGGGACGTAGCACACTTCTTCAACTTATTTGACCGTATACCAGCATTATCAAATAATATACGGATAATCATATTACTTTATTAGAGATTGCTTCATTAAGTGATTTTAACCAGGAGCGGCGTTTATCCGTTCATGATATAAACGGTTTTGCAGTTCATGAATTCAAGCATTCCGCTTCGGGACAGCTCTCTGCCGAAACCTGAAAGACCGATCCCACCGAAGGGCAGCCTTGGATCGGACCGGACGAATGTGTTCACAAAGCAGGCTCCCGCGTTCAGTTTCAGAGCTATCTCCTCTCCCCTGCGGCTGTTACTTGTGTAGACAGAAGCCCCGAGGCCGAAAGATGTATCGTTGGCAAGCCTGACTGCTTCATCTTCACTTTCCACCGAACAGACTGCCGCTACAGGTCCGAAGGTTTCCTCATCAAAAACGGGCATCCCCCTTCTGCATCCGGCAAGAACGGTAGGCGGATAAAAAGCCCCCGGATGTTCCGGTATATTGCCTCCCGTGACCAGTTCAGCTCCAAGATCAATGCTCTGCGTTACCTGCCTGTGCAGGTTATCGCGGAGATCGTACCTTGCCATGGGTCCGAGGTTTACTTTCATATCCATCGGGTCGCCCATCCTTCTCGTCTGCATCTCGTTCGCAAGCAGTTCAAGAAATTCGTCGGAAACATTTTCAACCACGATAAACCTCTTGGATGCAATGCAGTTCTGCCCTGTATTGATAAGTCTGGAAAATACCGATTCAACGGCTGCATGCTTAAGATCAGCATCTTCCAGTATTATCGCCGGGTCGCTACCACCAAGTTCGAGCACGCACTTCTTTATGACCGATCCCGCCTTAGAGGCGACTGCCCCGCCAGCCTTTCCGCTCCCGGTAAGTGTCACTGCCTTTATCCTGTCGTCAGCGATTACAACACGGGATACTTCGGAAACCTTTTCCTCCGGAACGAGAATAAGACCGGCCAGGGCGTCCGGAAAACCTGCATCCCTGAAAAGCTCCGGGATATTAAGGGCACATCCGGTAACATTCGGGGAATGCTTGAGAACGAATGTGTTCCCCGCCATCACGGCAGGTGCGGCGAACCTGAAAAACTGCCAGAACGGGAAGTTCCATGGCATAACAGCGAAGATGACACCGAGAGGCTGATAACAGACGTAGCTCTTATCCGCATCGGTTTCCCTAATTTCCTCAGCTATAAAGCGGGAACCGTTCTCCGCGTAGTACCTGCAGACCCAGGCGCATTTCTCTATTTCTGACTCTCCCTCGGTCACAGGCTTGCCCATCTCCGAAGCCATCTCCACTGCCAGCTTCTTCTTTCCCGAATCAAGCAGGTCAGCAAGATCCCTCAGCTTCTCCGCACGTTGTTCTATCCTGGTATCACGCCAGATTCCGAAAGCCCTGTCGGCCTGCCCGATGATATTCTCGACTTCGCCCGGAGTATTCCCATTCCAGGATCGGATGACCTTGCCTGTAAAAGGGTTTATCGATTGAAGCACTCTTCACCGTCCCTGAGAATTATTTTCGGAATTTTTACTTCCACAACCTTTCAACTATACTATTATTCAGGAAAGAGAAGTTCAATTCGATCATGCATACAATGAAAGAGTAATATGAAACCTTCCGGACTTTGTGTTCTACTCCTTCTCCTTGCAGCCATAGCCTCCAGTGCCGCATCTCTTGCTTCCGCTGAATTCCTCGGTTTCTCCGAAGATGGAGAATACGCAGCGCTGGAGCAGTACTGGATTGCTGACGGTAGCGGATTCCCCCAAGCGGAAATCGTGGTTTTGTCAGTCGCTGATAACAGTATAATCAGGGTATTTGATGTACCATGGACAGAAGATTTGATGTACGTTGAGGGTGCGGAGATGTGCTATGAAAACTCAATGAACCCCGCAAGGGAAATTGTACTCGGATATGCTGGGCCGTTTCTGGACAGCATTGATATTTCAAAGCAGAACGAGGGTGTTCACTGCATCAGCCATCCTGTTACCGATACAAGTGCTGAATCGGATTGTGTATCGTTCGTTACCTGGGTGGGTTCGCTGCTGTATAGAGGACCACAATACAGCCTGAATATCCTTGAGTATCAGGAAACACCTGAACCCGATCCCGAGTGGCTTTCAATGTTCGATACTCCTGTTCTTCTGGAAGTGGTGATTACGGATTCGAACGGCAACACTGTAATGCACCTTCGTGATGAATCACTGCAGCAGGGTTACGAATACGTCTCCGATTATCGTATCAGAGATATCTACGTTTACGATGACAGCCTGGCTGCAATTATTCTGAATACCACAGAACCAGGTTTTGAGGGTCCCGACGGTATGTTCAGGATGGTAACAGGAGTTATCAGTCACTGAAGGAAGGGATTGTTCCTCTTCTCTTGTGCTACGGTAGTTTCAGAGCCGTGGCCCGGATGTACGATAGTAATACCGGGAAGAACAAGGAGTTCCTCTCTGATCGAGGAAATCAGCTGCTCGTAATCCCCGCCCGGGAGATCTGTCCTTCCAATCGATCCCTCGAAGAGAGCATCCCCGGTGAATATGTGCCCTGGCAGCCTGATACTTATCCCACCGGGAGAATGACCCGGTGTGTTAATAATTTTCAGTTTGAGAAGACCTGCCTCGATCACTTCACCGCCATGAAGCAGGTCAGTGGGTTCGGGAGAACCTTCAAATGGTATGTTCCAGTAATCTGCATGCTCTGCGGCATGCCTGAGGTAATGAAGGTCATCGGCATGCAGATAATGCCGAAGAGAATCAACATGATTCATCAGATATTCGTTTCCACCGATATGATCGAAATGTCCGTGGGTATTGATCAGAGCAACCGGTTTCAGATGTAGTCCTTCAAATGTTTCAACGATCTTCTCTCCGTGACCTCCAGGATCGATGATCACGCATTCGCGCGACGAGGGGCATCCAATTATGTAGCAGTTCACATCAAGAGGACCGGTTGGAATACAGCGTATGGTTGGTTCTGAACTCATGATATCAAACCAGATGCTTTCCTGAAAATATGATCGATCACCAGGCTCGATCCGAACCCATGTACTATCTGAAACAGTTGTGCAGACATCTCCGTAGCAGCAGCTAGGGACGACCACATGGGCTTGTGCACACTTGTTTCATTATGCGAGTAAAACCCGTCATCATCGGAGAGGGTTCTATTCTTGAGTTTGTTGGAAATTTCTATATAACCACTCCCGTTTCAAGCATGTTTTCCAAGGAAATAAAAGCAAGAAAAGTGCCAGTGCTTATATCATATAGAAATGTGAATTAATTCTATTCAGTCTCAACAGGAGGCATGAAGCAGATCTCTATGTCTTGCAGATTGCAATGTTTTCACGCTGTATTCACCTGAGATGAATGTTATCATCTTCAGAGTTGAAGACCATTCTCCCTGATCCGTCAGCCCGGTTTTGCATATCCACGATGAACACCTTATAATGCGGTTAAGTTATGTGTAGGAATCCGGGAAAGATATCTGCAATCCGCAGCCGGATACTCCAACCGGGAATAATCCCGCTTCACTAAAGGCGCTATTCCATACTGGGAAAGCGCGCAATCAAGGGGGATTCAAGTGAAGAATCTAACTGTTTTAATATCCGTTTTTCTGCTTGGAGCCAGCCTTGCTTCGGCTGATGTTACCTTTTATACGAATGAATCGGAATTCGGAAGTCTCTATCCTGGACTCACAGTTGAAGACTACTCCAATACTATTGTGCAAGACAGTGCAGCAGTATCCGCTCCTGGTCCCTTCAACAGTTTAACTAACAATGAATGTTTCACGCCCGGTGCGATCGTTGATGGTATAACTTTAGATAATTTTATTGGTGGAAACAACGTGGTTCTTACACCCCCATTCCTCGGTGTGACCAGCGTGAGTGTCGGCCCCAACTCATTCGATCACAATGGTGAGTTTTCGTTTACTGATCCAATAAGTACGTTCGGAGTTGAGATAGTAATGCCCATGGCGGATGGCTTCGTTGATATCCTAGTGTTCGGAATCTACGATACTCTTGGTATTTCCTCCTCGAACGGTACACTCGCAGGAGTATTCTGGGGAGTTTACTCCGATGAGGATATTTACAGTATCTCATTCATAGAGCCCGTGTCCACCGGCGAACTTTTCTCAAATGTAAGGTTCGGAGCGGTTTCAGCTCTTGAAAATTCAACCTGGGGTTCTATAAAGGCCGCATTCTAGTTCAGAATGAAAAAGTGAATATACGGTAGACATTTTCCCATGATTTTTGTATTTACATTGATTATATTAGAAATGATATACTAATTTCACCAGTAAGTTGAAGAAGTGTGCTACGTCCCCGAGAAGAAGTCCGCGACATCGGCAGGACCGGTGCCGGTTATTCTGAAGAAAATATCCTGCAGATCCTCCCCCCCGATCTGATCGGTTCTTAGTATCTCTATCAACCTGCCTTCATGTATGATACCGAGCCTGTCGCAGAAAGTAAGCGCCACTGGAAGAGTATGTGTTGAAAGTATGATCGCAGCCCCTGAATCCGCAGCAGCCCGGGCCATCCTGTTGAAGGTTTCAGCGGTTGCCGGATCAAGCCCTACGTGGGGTTCGTCTATTACATAAAGAGAAGGACGCGAAAGAAAAGCTACTGACAGGACTACCCTCTGGATCATGCCGTGGGACTAGTTCTCAGCCCTGCTGTCAAGCCACTCACCCATGTCGAAAAGCTCTTCGTGAAAAGCTATTCTTCTTTCCAGCTCATCCGGAGGGATATCTCTCATTCTGCCTGTGAACCTGAGAAATTCTCTGCCGGATAACCTTGGATAGATTGTTGGTTCATCGGGCACGTAGGCAATCCGGGACCGTGTTCCCTCAGGATCCACTGATACGTCAATTGAATCAACCTCAATACGTCCGCTGTCGGGTACTACAAGCCCGGGTATCATTTTAAGAGTCGTGGTCTTACCCGCGCCGTTGGGTCCGAGAAGCCCGAACACCTCACCGGAAGGGATATCAAGGGAGAGATCTACAACAGCATGTTTGGCTCCGTAGGATTTGGAGAGGTTTTCGATCTTCAGCATCATCTGTCCTCCTCATCCATACCCAGCAACGCCCGCACGTACGATTCAAGGTTAAAATCAAGCAGATCTTCGCTTCCCTCGCCAACACCGATGTACTTGACAGGTATGCGAAGCTGACTGGCCATTGCCAGTACGGATCCTCCCCTTGCTGTTCCATCAAGCTTAGTAATTACAAGCCCTGTTACCGGTAATGCCTTCATGAACTGCTCGGTCTGGGCTTTCGCGTTCTGCCCCACTGTACCATCGAGTACCAGCAGTACCTCATGGGGTGCAGATTCCATCGCCTTGCCGCACACCCTGTGGATCTTGGCCAGTTCATCGAGAAGCCCTTTCTTATTGGGGAGTCTGCCCGCGGTATCGATTATCACCGAATCGTAATCCCTGCTGAGACCTCGTTTCACGGCATCAAATGCTACGGCTCCCGCATCGGAACCGGGTAACTGTGTAAGTACGGCAGTTCCGAGTCGATCAGCCCATACCTCAAGCTGTTCTGCAGCAGCGGCCCGGAATGTGTCGGCACATGCAATAAGTACCTTTTCGTTTCTCCTCTGAAGCCTTGCGGCAAGCCGGGCGATCGTTGTAGTCTTTCCGGCACCGTTTACACCAACTACAACAGTCACAAAGGGTCTGGCCGCTACGGTCCTGCAATCCGGGAGAGGCGTATTTTCGATAAGGATCTCTGCAAGGGCTTCCTTCCAGGGCATTCCGGACACTCTTACTTTTCGGGGAAGTTCATCGATCACTTTTTCGGTAAGCTCCCAGCCAAGGTCGCTTTCAAGAAGGATCTCTTCCGTCTCTTCCAGATCTGCATCTTCAATTGATGCACCGCCGAAGAGCCTGCCAAGTTTTCCGGCAAGAGCATCGCTGCTTTTTCTGAGTTTTGTTTTTAAGTTGAATGTCACTGCCGCACTCAGCTTTTACTTATCTGCTGAGCCTTAACAAGGCTGACTGAAGTCATGCATGAAACACCCTTTTCCGCCATTGTAATTCCGAATAGACGGTCGGCGGCTTCCATCGTCCTCTTGTTATGCGTAATGACGACGAACTGGGTTCTCTGCACGAATCCCCTGAGCAGATTGATGAAGTTATCCACGTTCGTGTCGTCCAGCGGGGCATCCAGCTCATCCAGCACGCAGAAGGGGGAGGGCTTCACGAGGTACAGGGCAAAGAGGAGCGCGGCTGCAGTCATGGCACGTTCACCGTCGGAAAGCGCAGTGATATTCTCAAGCTTCTTACCGGGGGGTCTGGCTACGATCTGTACTCCCCCTTCCAGGGGGTCCTCCGAGGTCAGAGCGATTATGTCGGCCTCACCCCCTCCGAAGAGACTTGTGAACATATCTTTGAAATGCTTCCTGATCTCAACGAATGTTTCATCGAACTTCCTGGCGGCTGTTCTGTTGATCTCGCTGATGGCGCTCATAAGGGATTCCATGGCTTCGCTGAGATCTTTCCTCTGTTCATCGAGAAACTCAATCCGTTTTCTGGCTTCCTCATATTCGACTACCGCCAGCATGTTCACGGGACCAAGGTTCTCCCTGTATCCCATCTGCTTTTCAAGTTCCGCTGTAAGCTTCTCATCGGAATGCTCCCAGTATCGACTGGATTCATCGGGCAGTGTCAGCTCCTTCCCGCTGAGCTCTTCGAAACGGTTTCTTACGATTTCCATCTCCCCTGATACAGACGCTCTCTCTTCACGGGAAGCGGATAATTCCTCCCTCTGAAGCATAAGTTCCTCATCAGCCTGTTTCGACCTTTCAAGCCAGTCCGCCCGCTCTCTACTTGCTTCGGACCTGCTGCTCTCGGCTTCCTCCCTGCGGATGGAAAGTTTCTCAAGTGTAACACTGAGTTCCGCGATCGAATCGTCAAGCGTGGTTCCGGCTTCCCTGAGATCACTTATCCTCTCATCGATCTGGACGCTTCTGTCCAAAGCTTCGGACGCGCCGTCAAGAAGACGCTTTCTATCGGTTTCTGTCTGCTTCAGTGATGTCTCATGTGATGAGAGTTCAAGCTTTACGCCGTTCTCCTCCCTGATCAGGCTGTTCAGTTCGGCGCCAAGATTCTCTCTCCGCTTCTCGATCTCCTCCAGAGCAGCTGACAATCGGTCAATACCTTCTCTTGAAAGCTCCATATTTTTTGAATGCTCCGCGGAATCCTGCTCGAGTGAGATCTGCCGCAGGGCGGGAAGTTTATCCTCAATTGCCTTCATTTCGGAAAGCAGTTCGCTCATTCTTTTCCTGTAACCTGCTGCGGTGGCCTGCAGGGAAGCCTCTTCCTTCTCGTTGACGGATATCTGATTGCGCAATTCCTCAGAAGAAACTTCACAGACCTGCAGTTTTTTCAGAAGCTCCGTTTCGGATTTCTGGTGGATTTCCATTGCGCTCGCAAGGTCAAGAGCCTTCTTCTCAGCTTCCAGAGCCAGAGCTTCCCTTTCGATCACTCCTCCGCCGGATTCAGGGACTCCTAACCTGACAAGGCCGTCCTTTCTGAACAGATCACCTTCTTTTGTTACAATATCCAGATCTATGCCGCCGAAGAACCATTGAGCAGCCTTATCTCTGTCCGGGGCAACAACCGCTCCGGCGAACAGATTCCTGAAACTGCTGCGAGAATCCTCTTCGAGGCAGTCAGGAAGCCATACGGCTCCTTCGGGAAGTTCAGGTCTGGCCGGTTCCCTGAAGCTCAGGTAATACCTTTCACCGCTATTTCCATCGGGAAGAACGCCGGGACTGTCCCAGATAATCGAGTCCTGGAATGAATCAAGCCATGCTCCCACGGCAATACCCATTCCCTTGCGGACTGAAATGCGGGAAGATATCACCGGATGATCTTCTCCGGATGAAGACTCCGCCTCTCTGAGGCCTGTGATCCTGGCTTGAAGCAGACCCGTTTCCATCTCCAGCGAACGTATCAGCGACCGAATCCTGGAGATCTCACCGGAAATATCCTCGCGGGCAGTTCGTGCTTTCTCATTTTCTGTCTCAAGCCTATCCTTCTCGGTACTGATCCTGCCCAGGCGTGTTTCCGTTTCTTTGAGGCTGTTATCCAGTTCTCCCGCGGTTGACTCGAGCTCCCGTTCTCTTTCAAGTGTATGCTCGATCTCCTGTTTTGCTCTCTCACGGCTGCGGAGGTTATCGGTATACTCCTTCTGAAGAGACTGCAGTGTATCCGATATCGTCCGGTACTCTTCCCGTGTTTTCTCAAGTTCCCTGGTAGATTCCGCGAATTGTTTCTCGGCATGTTCGGTTTCGCTTGAAGCCTTCTCAAGCTTCCCTTTCGCATCACCTATCAGTTTCCTCAATGAAACTTCACGACCGGTCAGCTCATCCGCTTCCTGTCTGAGCGCCTCCACCCTCTTTTTCTCGTTGGATGATTCCATCAATGAGCTCTCTATACGTGATGAAGTATTCCGGCCGCGCTCCTCGGCAACTGCCAGCTGCTCATGATTCCTGCCCATCTCACCGTCAAGATCGGAGCATCGAGAATGTTCACCTTCAAGACGGATCTGGGCTTTTTCGAGGGCAACTCTGGCCTGACTCTGCTTTGCTGCTGCAGCCTGCACGGCTGCGGTGGCTTTCTGTTCACGCCCCTTGAACAGTTTCATCTTCTTTTCGAGCTTCCGGAGATTTTCCTCTGATTCCAGGAGTATTCTATGCTCTATCAGGCCGCGGATCTCGGTTATCCGCCTTTCAGCACGCTCCCATCTTCTGAATGCCGAAACCTGACTTTTGAGGGAACTGACGTTGCGCCCGACTTCCGAGATGATATCGTTCAGTCTCTCAAGATCCGCTCCCGCTGCGTTCAGCTTGAGCTCGGCACGATGGCGCTGCATCTTGTACTTGACTATTCCGGCGGCCTCATCGAAAAGAAATCTTCTATCGGAAGGACCACTTTCTATTATCGTTTCGGTCATATTCTTCTCTAAAATCCAGTATCCGTTACTGCCGAGACCTCTGTCCACTATAAGATCCGTGATATCCATCAGCCTGCACCTGTTGCCGTTCAGCAAGTATTCGCTGTCTCCGGACCGGAAGAGTCTTCTTGTTACGGTCACATCATCAAAATCCAGATCCAGTTCTCTTTGTGAGTTATCAAAAGTGAGAATCACTTCCGCCATACCCTGCGATTTTCTTTGGACTGTGCCGGAGAAGATCACATCCTCCATGCGGTCGGCACGAAGATCGGTGGGACTCTGGGAGCCCAGCGCCCACCGGATTGCATCGGCTATATTGCTTTTACCGCAGCCGTTGGGCCCGACGATGCATGAGATACCTTCCTGAAATTCCATTTCGAAGGCATCCGCAAACGATTTAAAACCTACTATTTCCAGCCTTTTCAGATACAAGTGATGATGCTCCCGTCAGCTGAAAGTTATTCCGGATCAGTTATTCCGCAGCTTTTTTACGGACTCAGAAAAATAGACAAAAAGACTCACCAGCACAAACCCGAGGGACAGAAGACCCAGGGGATCGAGGCCTGCCAGAACCAGCCCTGATGGCCACAGGGTTCTGTCCAGCATGTAGCATACTGCTGCGGTTGTAAGGTAAACTGACATGATAAGGGATGAGTATTTTCCCCATCTGTTGGACGATGGGGGTGATCCCAGCTTCTTTGTAAGAAAAATTCCTCCTGCGGCGATCAGGGCATCTCTTGTCAGAAACAGGATGACGAACCACAGCGGAACTGCCCCCAGAATGGCAAGAGTAATTATGAAGGAACCGATGGCTATCTTGTCGGCAAGTGGATCGAATACCTTCCCCCAGTCACTTATGGAATCGGTTCTCCTCGCTATGATCCCGTCAATAATATCCGTCAGTACACCTGTAATTATCACTATCACTACGAGAACAAGGTTCTTCCGAACAAGAAACAGGCAGGCGGCGAACGCGAGAGGGATCCTGCTCAAGCTCAGCAGGTTAGGGATATTGATGACAGGACCCTTCATGACTGTTCAGGCCCGCTGTCGCTGCCGGCAGCTATCATCTTCTCGGCATGCTCCATTGCAGCTCTTCCACCGCCTAACAGCCTGGCGAGCTCTTCGATACGCCCGATTCTGTCGGACAGGATATCCACACGGGTAGCCGGCAATCCGTCGACAATACCCTTTGATACAGCAAGATGTCTGTATGCCTTTGAGGCTATCTGCGGCAGGTGCGTGATCACAATGACCTGCCTTTTCCGGGAAACTCTGCCAAGGGAATCGGCCAGAAGATTTGCCGTCTCTCCTCCGACACCGCTGTCGATCTCATCGAATACCATTGTAGGGGCCTGCGTGACACTGACCAGCGCCAGTTTAAGGACAAGGCTCACTCTGGACATCTCACCTCCGCTGGCAACGGATGCAAGCGGACCGGGTTTCATCCCCGGGTTCGCGCTGAAAAAGAATTCGGGTAACTCGCACCCGTCCGAGCAGACACTGACATCTTCAATAACCAACGATCTGTTCTCAGGAGGGTCATTCATAACGACTTTGAAGATCGCGTCAGGCATTCCCAGCAGCCTGAGCTCATTCTGGACCGATACTTCCAGTTCATCTGCACCCCTTTTTCTGGATCCGGAAAGCTCATCTGCGGCTGCGTGCAGACTGCAGGCTTTCTCAGGGATGGTTTCCTGCAGCTGCTCGTACTCCTTTTCCAGCAGATCGAACTGCTGCAGCTCCGAGCTAAGCGCGGAGCGCCTGCCCAGAAGACGTTCCATTGTTCCACCGCACCTGCCCAGCATTTCAGCGTAAGCATCGAGTCTTTCATCGATCTCCTTTATCCTCCAGGGAGCGCTGTCAATTCCCGAAAGCATGCTTTCACATTCTGAAGATGCTTCAGTCAAAGCAATATCCGCCTGCTCGAGAAGTTCCGTGGCATTCTTCGTTTTTATTCCGGAACCGGCAAGGGAATGCCTGAATTCTGCGAGAGAAGCAAGGATACCGTCATCCCCTGAAATACCCTCCGAAATTCTCCCCAGGATCTCAGCACCGTCCTGAACAGCCTTCAGCTCACGCCTGTCTTCCATGAGACTGCTGTAATCCGCGGCGGAGGGATCGAGCTTTTCAATCAGCGACAGTTCATGCTGAGCAATGTCCCTCTTCTCCGTGACAGCCGAAAGCTGCGTACTCAATTCCTCGGATCGCCTCAGGAGAGATCTGTATTCCCCAAACCCGAGGCTGACTCTTCCGGCCAGGTCCGAACATCCGCTGAATTCATCGATTGCAGCTCTCTGAATATGGCGCTTGAGTAGTGCAGGGGTTGATCTCTGCGAATGGAGGTCTACAAGACCGGCTATATGGCTTCTGCCGTCTTCGAGTGTAGTCAGCTCATCGTTGATGAAAAAACGGCTCCTGCCCTCTGATCTTACTTCTCTTCTTACCAGGAACTTCGAACCATCCTCCAGAATAAAAACAGCTTCAACGCTGGCCGTATTCGATCCGGGTCTGACCAGTGCTGTATCCGCCCGTTCTCCCAGAGCCAGAAGAAGACCGTCGATAAGAATTGATTTACCTGCACCGGTTTCACCTGTAAGTATGTTCAGTCCGTGTTCGAATTCAATAGAAGTATCACTGATCGTCGCCAGATTCCTGAGTGTCAGGCTGACGAGCATGCTAACCTCTTACTCCCCAGCCAAGTTTCAGACCCAGCCTGCTGTAATAATCTGGTTCATCGTGAAATCTGACGCTCATACAGGATCCCGAGCCCCTGGTCACTTTCAGAATTTCCCCGGACTTCAGAGTTCCCGAAGGAGACCCGTCTCGGGATACGACCGGGCCGGTACTTCTGAGGTCACATATCTCAACCGAGATAATGCTTTCATCTGACACGACAAGCGGTCTGAGAGAAAGTGAATGAGGGCATATTGGAACAACCAGGATCGCAGGCAGCCCGGGATCCAATATCGGGCCCCCGCATGAAAGACTGTAAGCCGTTGATCCAAAAGGTGTTGAGATAACAAGTCCGTCACCGGCTATATGGGCGACTTCAATGCTGTTGATGTAGAGATTGTAATGCAGTATGCCGCCGATCATCGAGCGATTAATGCTGAAATCGTTAACGGCGGTAATGGCATGCTCTGAGGGGAATTCGGCCCTGAGCACAGGGTTCGTATCTATGTAGTAATCACCTTCGGATATTCTTGATATCGTCTCTTCAATGCGGGCCTGTTCAACACCGGCGAGAAATCCAAGATGACCGGCGTTCACTCCCAATACAGGGATATTCAGCTTTCTGTAATAACCCATTCCGCGAAGAATCGTGCCGTCACCGCCCAGTACGATCGCCATGTCGCAGCTATCACTTTCGGGAACATCGAAGTCCTTCAGGTGATCGGAGGACGGGGCGGCCGATCTGAGAGATATGCCGCACTCTCTGCAACAGGAGATAAGGTTTCTTATAAGCCCTGCATAAGGCGGGTTGAATCTGTCTATGTAAAGACAGAGTCTTCTGACTACAGCAGGTTCATGAACCAATAAAATCACCGATCCTTTCGGCGAGTGACTTCGGGTCGAGTCCAATGCAGCTAATCAGTTCTGCCCTTGGAGCATGAGGTTGGAATTCATCGGGAATGCCTGTTTCAAGTACGGGAATATCGCGCAGATGTGAACTGATGAAGGAGCCGAATCCACCTGTAACGCTTCCTTCTTCAACAGTAACCACCCGGCCGCATATTTCAGCCAGGGACTTTATCTCCGTAATCGGGGCCGGTTTAAGCCAGACAGGATCGTACACTGCAGCGGAAATGTTACGCCGGGCAAGGTGCCTGGCAGCCTCAAGCGCAGCAAGTGCCATAACTCCGACGCCGATGATAAGGACATCCTGGCCTTCCCTGAGAAGCTGACCTCTCCCGGGTTCAACACTTTCAGGATATGCAGAATCAACCGAGGATTCTTCTCCCCTTGGATACCTTATCGCGGTGGGATTCTCTTCAAACTGAACCGCTCTTTTCAACAGCATTTCAAGAATGCCGCAGTTCCTGGGCGCAGCGATCCTGATATTCGGCAGAGGAAGGAGCATGGAAATATCAAAAACACCGTGATGTGTGGGGCCGTCTTCCCCTACGACTCCGCCCCTGTCAAGGGCAAGAATAACGGGAGCCCTCTGGAGCGCTGCATCGTGTATCACCTGATCAAGAGCTCTCTGCAGGAAAGTGCTGTAGATGGCAGTCACCGGTCTTAGACCGCTGAAGGCAAGTCCGCATGCGAGCGTAACGGCATGCTGTTCGGCAATTCCAACATCGAAGAACCTGTCGGGAAATTCGGCAGCGAATCCGTCCAGTCCGGTTCCATCCGGCATTGCAGCGGTTATGGCTACAATTCTGTCGTCTTCCTTCCCCAATTGAATCATAGTCCTGGAGAATGCAGCCGTGAATGTCTCCCTCTTATTGCTTCTGCCGTTTGCGCCTGATACACCGTGATATCCGGTAGCGTCAAGCTCGGCAGGTTCAAATCCCTTGCCTTTTTTTGTAATGACATGGAGCAGCACAGGGCCGGGAATTTCGGAAACTCTCTGCAGAACACCTGTGATAGCTGCAAGATCGTTTCCGGGAATAGGGCCGATGTAACGGACACCGAAATCGTCAAACAGTGTATCCGGCGTAACAAGCGTTTTCTTAAGTCCCGAAGTCACTGCGTGTGCGGCATTTCTTACCCTGTCTCCAAGGGAAGGGATCTTGCCGAGGGCATTCCAGACGTCCTTTTTTATTCTGTTATACCTTGGGTCTGTCAGGAGACGCGTCAGGTGATGGGAAATGGCTCCGACGTTGGGAGAAATGGACATTTCGTTATCGTTGAGAATGATGAGCATATCCGTACCGGTATGCCCGAGGTGATTCAGGCCTTCAAGAGCCATACCACCGCCCATGGCGCCGTCACCAATGACGGCAACGACTTTATAATCCTCTCCTTTGATGTCCCTGGCCAGTGCATAGCCAAGGGCAGCGGATATTGAGGTAGAACTGTGGCCGGTGCCAAAGGCGTCAAACGGGCTTTCATCCCTCCTGGGAAAACCGCTCAAGCCGCCGGATTGACGTATGGTGTGAAAACGATCTGCTCTGCCTGTAAGCAGCTTCCATGGGTAACACTGATGACCCACATCCCAGATGATCCTGTCCTCCGGTGGTGAATATACGGAAAGAAGTGCCACAGTGAGTTCCACAACACCAAGACTGGAAGCCAGGTGTCCGCCCGTACTATGTATGACATCTATGATCCTGTTTCTTACCTCATCAACAAGGACAAGCCTATCCTCAAGGGTCAGCTCCATTACATTCCGGGGAAGGCTGATTTTTTCAAGTATGGACATTTCTACTTCCTCCTGTGTGGGAGGAAGAGTGCAAGAGCTGCCACTTTGCTCCAGTCTCCCCTGATATCCATCAGCCTGGCGGAGATATCGGATGCCATTTCCTCAGCCTTTTTTGCGGCTGCATCCAGACCCATCATTGAGACTGGATTGCGCTTACCTTGTCCAGTATCCTTTGAGACTTCCTTGCCCATTTCTTCGGCACTTCCGCACTGATCCAGAATATCATCGGTCAGCTGGAAAAGAAACCCCAGTCTGTCACCCTCAGCAGATAAAGCTTCAAGTACATCATCATCCGCACCTCCCGCACAGGCTCCAAGCTCAAGAGATACACGGATCATTGCGGCGGTTTTCCCAAGTATCATGGTGTGTATCCAGTCGGCACCCGCATCCTCACTGTGATACATATCCATATACTGGCCTCCAACAAGGTATTGCGGACCTGCAGCACGGGCAAGCCGCGCAACCATCATAGCAACCCTGCCTGGTCCGAGAGGTGTATCAAGGAGCTCTCCAAAAGCTTCAACAAGAAGAAGATCGCCTGCAAGCAGAGCCTGCTTTTCTCCGTACTTTGTATGAAGAGCAGGTTTTCCCCTTCTCATCTCATCATCATCCATCGAGGGCAGATCATCATGAATCAGTGAATACGTGTGTATCATCTCTACTGCGCATGCTGCCTTCAGAGCCGAATCAGGAGGGCTGCCTACGGCGGAGCAGGCTGATCGGCAAAGAAAAGGCCTTATCCGTTTCCCACCTGACTCAAGGGAATAAAGTGCTAAGGACGGAAGGCGGGAGATGGGAGCATGACGCATGGAAATACTCAGCAGACCTTTCTCAACCCAGGATGCCGCTGTTGAAAGGTCTTCCTGAAGGGACGGTGTATCAGGCTTTCTCATTAATAAGACTCAGACTTTCCACCTTCAAGCTGCTGTTCAGTACAACTTCAAGACCGTTGACATGCGTGTTTCCCTCTGCCACCTTCAAGCGGACCTGCCTTCCGGTCAGGAAACGGATTCTCGCTTCGTCAGGAGCCATACCGATAACTCCTGACATAGAACCACACATTCCAAGGTCAGTGATGTAAGCTGTTCCTCCTGGAAGCACTCTTGCATCGGCGGTCAGAACGTGTGTATGAGTACCTGCAAGAATAGAGACCTTTCCATCAAGATGCCTGGCCAGTGCCAGTTTCTCACTCGTTGCCTCTGCATGCATGTCGACTATGATCACATCGGCAGGATTCTTTCTTATAATATTGTCCGCAATTCTGAAGGGGCAGTCAAGTGCCATGGGTATGAACAGCCTTCCCTGAAGATTCACAACCATTATCCTGATCCCCTGACGCTTTATCACAATGAAACCGCTGCCCGGATTCCCCGGAGGATAATTAGCGGGCCTGAGTACTGGACAGTTAACTTCGTCAAGGTATTCAAGAACGTCCGTATGATGCCAGATATGGTTACCGGACGTGATGACGCTTACTCCGGCATCAAGGAGTTGAACAGCCGTATTCCTGGTCAGTCCGAAACCGCCTGCGGCATTCTCGGCGTTGACGACTGCAAAATCGAAATCTCGATCTTTAAGATACGAGACAACGGCAGTGCGTCCCGGCTTTCCAACCACATCACCGAGAAGCAGGATTTTCACTTTAGTGCGCCGTTTCTGAAGCTCGGGTTTCGCGGATAACTGTAACCTTTATCTGACCTGGGTACTCCATATCACTTTCGATCTTCCTTGCTATTATTCTGGCAAGTTCGGCCGCCGAATCATCATCAACAGTTTCAGGTCTGACTGCTATCCTCAGCTCTCTGCCCGCCTGTATGGCGTAGGATTTCTTAACTCCATCAAATGAATCGGCAATGGATTCCAGCTTGTGCAGTCTTCTGACATACAGCTCAAGCGTTTCTCTTCTGGCTCCAGGGCGCGCGGAGCTTACAGCATCTGCTGCCTGAATGATAATAGCGTAAAGGGAGCTGGACGCTATCTCTTCATGGTGAGCTCCTAGGG
>JAUWSL010000005.1 GCA_030610085.1 Candidatus Aegiribacteria sp. | reverse complement strand
AGCGGCGGGTGGTAAACCCGCCGCCTCTTCAATCTGAAATATCAGATTATTCGCCCTGCCAGGAAACTATACCGTCAAGTATGCTACCATGAGTAATAGGAGAGGCGACCTCGTCGGGACATGGGATAACGTAAGTGTCAGGTCCAGCGGCTGCAACATATGCCAGTCCGGATCCGGCTGAAGGACACCGGATATCCGCTGCGTTCTCCATCACACCGCCATCTACACTAAGATTATCAACGGAGCCGTAAACGTTCTCAGCACCGTAGTACATGGCTTCTGCGGATCCGAGTGATCTGAGGTTGCTTCTGCAGGCAACCTGCTCCGCCTGGTCCTTCACACTTGAGAACTTGGGTATCGCTATCGCGGCAAGGATACCTATGATGACCACAACGATCATCAGTTCGATCAGGGTGAAACCTTTTTTCATTTTGATTCCTTTCGACTGGGGTTTAACGTTTCACTAACTTATTTTCACACTGACTACTGAAGCAATATGTTTGCCAAGTCAGAATATCCTGTGTTTATTACGTCATGAGCGCATTTCATGACTTTCCGAAACGCCAGGGCGGTGAGAATAATAACGGTATCTATTGCATAATGCAAGACCTGGGCTCCTTTCTGCATTCAGAAATCAGTGAAGAACGGGCGGGTCGGATTATCCTGCATTGCGGCGTTCATCAGCCTGCCGGCCAATTCATCCCGGGACATGCTGAAATCACCGACATCCAGTACTCCTTTGGACAGATCAACGTTCGGATTGAACCATATCGCCATATTTTCGAACCATCGGGAAAAATTGCCGGTTGAGAGTAAGACGATATCAGGCCTGATGTCATCCACGTATTTCAGAACCCATCCTCCGTATAGAATATCGTTGTCTCTTAGAAAGAACACCGATTCGCACGGTGCGGGAGCAAAGTAATCCATGACATGCTCTTCCTGATCGGGCAGCGCCTCCCATAAAAGAACTCCTGACGCAAGAGCTGCTCCAGCGATTATCAATCCCGTGCTGCGCCTCCAGTTAGATACGAAGTCCATTCCCCGGACAGCAAGCACCAGAATAACGAACAGAGAAAGAACTGCAGTCTGCGTTGTTCCGGCTGCCATGGGATTAATATAAGCCACAAAGAGCAGATCGACGATGAACAGTATTTCCAGTCTGATCAGTGATTTTCTATTCGTTCGAAAAAGGTGTATCGCGCCAAAGGCAGCCGGGAGAAGCAGAACCGGCCATACAATTCTACGGAGAGCTCCAACATGCCTGAACAGGACATCCGCTGAAATTCCCCACATCCTTCCGCCGTATACTTCCCTGTATCCTCCAGCCGTAACCTGTCTTATAAAATTCCCCACCGCTCCGGTGCTTCCCCAGTCTACTACCGCGCCCGAAGCTGAATAAACTGGAAGCGCAAGATAAACGCTTAATCCAAGCAGGAGCCCGCAGAAGAATTTGAGCATGGAGGAATCCTTCCATCCGAAAAGAACAAGCAGGAATATTCCCTGGGGGTGCACAGCCAGGGCAAGCCCCGTAAGGTATCCAGCCTCCAGGTTAAAAGGCTGTTTTCTGAAGTATGCAACTGCGTAGATCAGGAAAAGGAAACCGTAAGCATCCCAGATAAGCAGTCTTCCGGCAACCGAAGGCAGCAGCAGTGTACCTGTGATGAATATCAGGGAAGAAACCGAATACTTCTTGGTTATAAGGATCAGAGCTGATGCCGCTGAAAACGCAAACAGTACCCTTAAGCCCTCTTTACCGAAGAGTATCCATGACAATCTGGATGAAAGGCTTAGAAGGGGAAGTCCGGGTGGATGGTTGATACCTCCGAGCCGGGCTACGGTAAGAAACTCACCACCGTCTTCAACGGGAATACCCCTCTGGCCGGTCAGAAATGCAATAAAGAACAGTATCAGGAAGAAGGATGCCATTAATGCTGGACGCATAATCAAACGGTTGCACGTCATGGATCATCCGTTTCCCTTGCGTATTTCTCCAGTTTTCTGTAAAGCGTACTTTCGTTGATACCAAGGATTTTAGCGGCAAGGCGTTTCTGTCCCCTCGCCTGATGCTCAAGCACATACAGCGTATAAGCCTTCTCTATCTCATCAAGAGTTGGATTCTTCCCGGAGGACTGTTCAGCCGGTATCGCAGAATCCGTGGATAACTGATCATCTTCAGCTGGATATCTGATGAAGTCCGGAATGTCGTCCGCCCCTATTTCCCCGCCCCTGGTCATTACACAGAGTCGTTCGACAACGTTCTCAAGTTCACGAACATTTCCGGGCCAGTTGTAATCGGAAAGGATCTTCTCTGCCTGGGGCGTAATCGTCTTCAGCTGTTCGTCCGTTTCGCCGGAATAGTCTTCAAGGAATTTTTGCAGAAGAGATGGAATATCAGATCTTCTTTCCCGAAGAGCGGGAACATGGAGTGGAATAACATTCAGCCTGTAATAGAGATCCGCTCTGAAATCATCGGTCTTCACCATTTCTGCAAGATCTGCATTAGTGGCTGCGATTATCCTGGCGTCAATTGGCACATGACTTATCCCCCCGACAGGAAGTACCTGACGTTCCTGAAGCGCCCTTAGCAGCTTAACCTGAAGCTCCCTGTCGAGTTCCCCTATTTCATCCAGAAAGAACGTCCCTCCCTTTGCTGTAACAAGGAGTCCCTCCTTGTCTTTGTAAGCGCCCGTGAACGATCCCTTCATGTGACCGAAAAGCTCACTTTCAAGAAGACTGCGGGAAAAACTCCCGCAGCTGACCCCGAAGAAGGGCTTATCGGATCTTGAACCTATGCCGTGAATAGCCCTTGCGATAAGTTCCTTACCTGTACCGCTTTCACCGGTGATGAGTATGGTGCTGTCTTTGTCCGCAACCATCCTTACCTTTTCAAGCAGTTCAACAATGGGTCTGGATTTCCCGATTATCTCCTCGACAGAATATTTTGATTGGACTTTTTTTCTGAGCTCCCTGTTCTCCCTCTTGAGATCCCTTTCGCTGAGGGCTTTCTCGATTGCGATGAGAAGCTGATCTACTTCAAAGGGTTTTACAAGATAGTCAGTGGCGCCGTTCCTCATTGCCTTGACTGCCGAGTCCACGCTTGAGAAAGCTGTCATTATTATACCGATGAGACCGGGGGATTTATCCTGGAGCTGTGCAAGAACATCAAAACCGCTGATACCAGGCATTTTCACATCAACCACAAGTATATCCGGCATGGATTTCAAACCGGCTTCAACAGCCTGTTCTCCTGTCGAATAGCAGGATACATCGTATCCATGCTCCTCCAGAAGTATGGACAGCCATTCCAGCATGGGTCTTTCATCATCAACTATCATTACAGAAAGAGGTCTGCTCATCTTAGCTTCCTCCGGTTTCAGCTGCAAGGGCATCGGGCGGTGCGATCGGTATGCTTACTCTGACTATCGTGCCTTTTGCAGGTTCTGATTCGATATACATCTGCCCTCTGTGATCACGCGCCACTTTCCTGGCAACGAACAGTCCAAGGCCAGTTCCCTCCTTTTTGGTAGTGAAGAACGGGTCAAATATCTGGACCATGACTTCGTCAGGTATTCCCGGTCCGTTGTCATGGACGCTGAGTTCAACCATACCGTCCTCGGAAGATTTAGCAAGGGAAACTGTGATTTTCCCGTCAGATGAGTTTTCCAGAACCTCAACACTGTTACGCATGATATTCGTAAGTAACTGCACGAACCTTGCCTGATTGCCGAATACTATGAAATCTCCCTCAATATGAGATTCTATCTCGGTCAGTCCTCCGAATCCCTGTTTTGCCACATCAATTGCTTCATTTACAACAGCGCAAAGGGATACTGAATTCGTGTAGGAAACGGTACTCTCGCGCGAAAGCTCAAGATAGCCCTCTATTATCTCAGATATCCTCTTTGCCTGATGGCTTATCAGTTCAGTCATTCTGTCAGTTTTTTTCCAATCCAGACTACCCATCTGAAGTATATGGGCGGCACCACTCATGGACGCAAGAGGATTTCTGATCTCATGAGCCATGGTACTCGAGAGCCTGCCTATAGCCGCCAGCTTTTCCTGCTCCTGAAGCTGCCTTTTCAGTTCGAATGTTTCGGTAATATCCGTCATGGCTACAAGAGCTCCGGCAGAATTACCATCATGATCAAGAAATGTACCCATCCTGCATTCCAGAATAGCTTCATTCATACTTATCTCTATGACCGGAGGCATACCGCCGGACAGCTGAAATTCCCTCAACATAGTATATATGTCAGTGTTGCATACCTCTTCACGCCATTTGTCACTCAGTGAAAGAATCAATTGGCCGGACTGGTTTACACTCACAGGATTTCCAGCATTGTCTATTACCAGTATCCCGTCTGAAAGGCTTTCAAGTATTTCACGGGACATGGTCCTTGCTTCTCTCAGCTGTCTGAGAATTCCTTCAGCCCTTCCCTTTTCAAGAATCAGATGCTGAGAGAGGTATCCTGAAACAAGTCCGGTGATTGTCAGAAATCCGGCGTATATCATCACAAAAAGCAGAGCGTACTGAAAAGATATATCCGAGGGGACAGTATGCATCAGCCTTTCAAAAGCGCTGCCTGTAGGTGTTGCATCAACCAGCCCGGAAATCGTAACGAAAGCCATTGAGGCTATCATGAGAGAATCCAGTACGGCTACTGTTACACCACCACGTATGCCAAGGTATACACCTGCTGTAAAGGTATGAATAAAGAAGAATGCTGTGAATGGTCCGTCGAAACCGCCTGCCATTCGGATCAGGACCGAGGCCAGGATCGAATCCAGGATGAATACGACCCAAAGCTGCCATTCTTTCTCTTTCAGGATTTCTCTGGCAAGGAAATCCAGGAATACTGTCAGAATCACCACTACACCTACGATGGAGTAGACTATTCCGACACTTGACCAGCCAAGGAACAGGATGCCGAAAAACACGAAAAGGCCGAATACAATGACGCGCCCCACCTGAAGCCAGGTGCGGCGCGTCATCGTAAGTATATCCTTATACATACTGCATTGAATCTAAGGAACAGCAGTGATCAACCGCCGCTGTTATTCCGATTCTCAGCTAAGCTCCTACAGTACCGATCATGTCGAAGATCGGAAGGTACATTGCAATAACTATACCACCGACCATCGCACCAAGAATAACTATCATGATCGGTTCGAGCGTTGCCGTAAGACCTGCGACAGCTGTATCCACTTCTTCCTCGTAGAAATCAGCGATTTTCATGAGCATGGTATCGATTCCGCCGGTCTCTTCTCCCACTGCGATCATCTGGGTCACCATACCCGGAAAAACACCGGAAGCCTGCAGCGGATTGGAGATGTTCTCACCTCCGGAGATGCTGGTCCGTGCTTCCATGATCGCATCGGCTATTATCCTGTTACCTGAGGTTTTGGCGGTTATACTCAGGCCGTCGAGTATTGATACACCGCTTGAGATAAGAGTACCCAGAGTCCTGGAGAAACGGGCAATTGACATTTTTCTCAGCAGTATGCCGAAGATCGGCATTTTGAGTTTTATCGTGTCAATAACCTTCTCACCGTTTTTGGTCTTGTAGTACATTTTGTAGGCTGCTATCAGAGCGGCAAAGCCTATCAGAATGAGAATTATATTACCCTGGACGAACTCGGAAAGGTTCACAACCATTTGAGTAGGTCCCGGCAGAGAGCCGCCCATATCTTCAAACATCTTCTCGAAAATGGGTATTACGAAAAGCAGAAGAGCCATCACTACAACAACGACCACTATCATTACAACCATAGGGTACATCATGGCTGATTTTATCTTGCTTTTGAGAGCTGTAGATTTTTCAAGGTGAGTGGAAAGTCTGTTTAGGATGGTATCCAGAATACCGCCCTGTTCTCCAGCAGCAACCATGTTCACGTACAGATCTGTGAAAACCGCTTTGTGCTGTGCCATGCCGTCAGCAAGGGTTCCTCCTTTTTCCACAAACTCCGTAACGTCTTCGATGATCTCCTTGAAAATCTGGTTATCCTGCTGCTGGGCAAGTATCTGAAGGCATTTGACAAGGGGAAGCCCAGCGTCGATCATAACAGCGAACTGCCGGGTGAATGTTGCCAGTTCCTTGTCCTTTACACCTGTCCCTATTACGCCAAAGGTGGATATATCGAAACCTTTACCTTTGACCTTGGTAACTTTCACCCCTCTCTGAGTGAGGAGCGCTTCAGCATCTGCCTTTTTAGCGGCAGAAATTTTGCCCGACATCTTTCTGCCGGCCCTGTTTGTTCCTTCCCATCTAAATTCAGGCATTTCCGCCTCCTATTGCTAAATAACGTCTCGTCCGGTTGCTATCATCTGTTCAAGTTCCGCCAGATCGTGAGATCGTTCCAAAGCAACCTCTTTTGTTATCTCCTTCTTCCTGTAAAGCTCAAAGAGAGATTGATTCATCGTTTTCATACCGTACTTGTGACCGGCCTGCATAAGTCCGTATATCTGGTGAAGTTTATCCTGGCGAATCGTTGCCTTAACTGCCGGATTGCATACAAGGACCTCAGCAACAAGTGCCCTGCCCGATCCTCTGGCCTTCGGTACCAGCTGCTGCGTAAGTATGCCTATGGTTACGAACGACAGCTGACTTCTGACCTGATCCTGGCTTTCAGCAGGAAAAGAATCGATTATTCTGTTAATGGATTCATAAGTGGAGTTAGTATGCAGGGTGGCCAGTGTAAGGTGGCCTGTCTCGGCGATATTCAGAGCAACCTGCATGGTTTCCATATCCCTCATCTCACCGATCAGAACTACATCCGGATCCTGTCTCAGGACGTATCTCAGTGAATTACCAAAGGACTTTGTATCCTGTCCGATCTCCCTCTGATTGATGATACCCTTATCATGGTGGTGAACATATTCAATGGGATCCTCAACGGTGATGATATGGGAATGTCTTGTAGCGTTTATCTTCCGGAGTATCGAAGCCAGCGTAGTTGATTTGCCGCATCCTGTCGGGCCGGTAACAAGGATAAGGCCCTGCCGTTTTTCGGCGAAAGTGTTGACTGCTTTCGGGAGTCCAAGTTCTTCGAAAGAAAGGATCTCATGCGGAATTGACCTGATGGCACAGGCTACACAACCCCTCTGATAGAATACGTTTGCTCTGAACCTTGAAAGACCTTTGATCCCGAAGGCGAAGTCAAGCTCTTTTTCAAGCTCAAATCTCTTCTTCTGCTCATCCTTGATAAGGCTGTAGACAAGGTTCTGAGTATCCTGAGCTGTAAGAGGATCGTACTCCATTCTTTCCAGCTCTCCATCAATTCGGACAACGGGAGGAGTTCCAACTGTCAGATGAAGGTCGGTTGCCCGTCTTTCCATCATTTCCTTCAAGAGTGTCTTAATAATCATATTATGCCGAATGTCCTTCCTCTGTCTGCTGCTGTTTGGTCTGGTCCTTCAATTCCTCCATGACCTTTTGCACTGCCAGATCATCCTCAGCGGTACCCCTGGTGACTTCCTCAAGTGTTGTGATACCCGCTTTAAGCTTCTCAACAGCATCCATCCTAAGTGTTTTCATCCCGTTTCTGACACCCAGAACCCGCAGCTGACCTGCGGTAATCTTCTCAATAATCGACTGTTTTATATTCTTATCAATTGCGAGCACTTCGTAAAGACCTATTCTCCCTCTGTAACCCGAACCACTGCATTTACTACATCCTTTACCCTTATATGTTATATGACCAGCCATTTCAGCGGGGTCAACACCCGCTGCCTTGAATTCTTCATCCGTGTACTCGTGTGGTCTTTTGCAGTGTTTGCAGATCTTTCTGACGAGTCTCTGGGCCATGATCGTTCGAACTGCAGATGCAACCAGAAAAGGTTTGATACCTATATCAATCAGCCTGTTCACAGTGCTGGGAGCATCATTTGTATGTATCGTAGAGAAAACCAGATGCCCCGTAAGCGCAGCTTTAATCGCGATACTGGCAGTTTCCAGATCTCTTATTTCACCCACCATGATTATGTTTGGATCCTGCCTGAGAATAGCCCTGAGTGCAGAGGCAAAATCGTATCCCTTACTGAAATCGATCTGAGTCTGAGACAGGCCTTCTATATTGTACTCTACCGGTTCTTCAGCTGTATGTATGTTTACTTTATCCGTATTCAGCGCACTTAGAGCAGAATAGAGAGTTGTTGTCTTGCCGCTTCCCGTGGGGCCTGTTACCAGAACAATGCCGTATGGAGAATCGACCCCCTGCAAGAATATTTTGAGTGCATCTTCAGGAAAGCCCAGCTGCCGGAGGTCAAGCTCCAGGCTGCCCCTGTCGAGGATTCGCAGGACGATCTTTTCACCGTTGATAGCAGGCACTGCGCTGACTCGAAAATCGATCGATCTTCCATCTATCACGGCTTTGATTCTGCCATCCTGTGTTTTTCTTTTCTCTGCTATATTCATACTGGCCATTATCTTAAGTCTGCTTAGAATCTGAGGCTGGACTTTCTTGGGGAGTTTTCTGACCACGAAGCATTTTCCATCACGTCTGTATCTTATCCTGAGGTATTTTTCGTACGGCTCTATATGAATATCACTTACTTCAGTACGGACAGCCTTTGCAATTATAGCGTTTACAAACGCTACTATTGGACCCTCCGAGAGATTCGCGTACTCATCCTCCAGGTCCTTATCCTCGTAATCGTCATCCTCTTCATCCTCGAATCCAAGAGTATGAACTATCTCCAGATCATCGTACTCTTCCTCGTAATCGTCCAGCTGATCTTTTACCGAAACAAGTGAGTCCTGCTTGCCGTACAGGTCGTTCTGGGCTCTTCTTACAGCAGAGGGGGCGGAAGCATAGACAATGACTTCTTTTCCGGTTGCGAATTTTACATCATCGATAGCGTAAAGATCTCCCGGTGAACCCATGCCAATATGAAAGTACTCCTTTTCCTCTTTGAAGGGAGCAAGGAAGTATCTTCTCGCGATCTCTTCAGGCAGTGATTCTGCGAGAGCAGGATCAAATTCCATCTCATTGAGAAATACGGGCTTAACGGAATATATCTCGGATAAAAATTCGGTGATGAGATCTTCAGGTGTAACACCTGTGGATACCAGATGGTCAGCAAGTTCGATCTCACCGTGACCGCACACGGCTATTATCTTATCGATCTCATCCCTTGTTACCACTCCCGATTCAAGAAGCATCATGCTGAGTCTACTAAGCAAAATACATCCTCCGTTATTCGTTCGAAATAGTCTCCCGCAGAACTTCCTCGAATGTAGTAAGTCCAGCTTCCAGCTTTCTGATAGCTGCTTCTCTCAGATTAACCATTCCCTTTTCCAGTGCCGCTTTTTCGATCTGCAGACTGTTGGCATCTCCCTCGATCAGCATCCTTATATCCTCGTCAACACGCATTACTTCGAAAATTCCCATTCTACCCTTGTAGCCTGTATTGTTACAATGTGAACAGCCGGTGCCTTCGAACAAATCAATTTTCCTGAATCGTTCAGGATCAATCCCCGCATCAAGGAAGGCTTCATCCGGGACGTGGATCTTGGTTTTGCATTTGGTGCAGATTTTTCTGATAAGTCTCTGAGAAGCGATGCAAACCAGTGAAGTACTGAGCATGAAGGGTTCGGTGCCCATGTCTATAAGCCTGTTTATAGTGCTGGGAGCATCGTTCGTATGTGTAGTTGAAAGCACAAGGTGCCCTGTCAGTGCGGCCCTTATCGCGATTTCGCTGGTTTCCTTGTCACGAATCTCCCCGACCATGATAATGTCCGGATCCTGGCGAAGGTAAGCTCTAAGGGCGTTGGCGAACGTCAATCCAACCTCGGCATTCATCTGAACCTGGTTTATACCATGTAGATTGAACTCAACCGGGTTCTCAGCGGTCATAATGTTTACACCGATGTCGTTACGTTCTGTGAGGGCCGAATACAGCGTCGTTGTTTTACCGCAACCGGTGGGTCCTGTAACCAGAACTATTCCAAAAGGCCTGTGAATGCCCTTTCTGAATTCTTTGAGAGATGCTTCCTCGAAACCGAGTAAATCAAGATCAAGGATAACGGCGCTGCGGTCCAGCAGCCTGATCTCTACTTTTTCACCGAAAAGTGTGGGCAGTGTCGCTAGTCTCAGGTCTACAAACGTCTCGCCGACAAGTATCTTCTGCCGCCCGTCCTGCGGAAGGTGATGTTCAGCGATATCCATCCCGCCGATGATCTTGAGTCGGCTGACCATGGATGACCGGTACTTCCGGCTGGGGCGCATTACTTCGTGAAGGATACCATCTATCCTGAATCTCACCCTGACGTATTTCTCGAACGGCTCGAAATGGATATCGCTTGCCCCCCGCCTGACCGCATCCGCTATGAGACTGTTCACTAGTTTGACTACAGGTGAATCCGATATACTGAAATCAAGGTCATCCTCTTCTATATCTTCTTCATCATCCTGGATTATCATGGATTCAAAGACTTCGTCGCCCATAAGCATTTCATTATCTTCAATAATGCCCTCATCATCGATATCGGCAAGGGCTTCATTGATATTGCTGATCTTCTGATTCTTCTTGCTTTCCTCGATGGGTACGATGGCATCTGAACTGGGGTAATACTTCGCAAGTGCTTTTTTAATCATACTTGAAGCGCATATGTGCGGTTCTATATCCATACCCAGTGAAAATCTCAAGTCATCTATTGCAAAAAGGTTGTTAGGATCGGTCATGGCCACGATCAGCTTCCTGCCCTCTCTGCTTATTGGAATGACTTCGTATCTTCTTGCTATATCATCTGTTATAAGATGTATAATATTTTTGTCAATCTCTTTTCCATCAAGATTTGCAAACTCGACACTCTGCTGTCTTGCAAGGAATTTATTCAGATCCTCTTCAGAGATAGCCTGCATTTCCACCAGATGGAATCCGAGCCTGTGGCCTTCTTTATTCTGTTTGTTGATGGCTTGTTCAAGCTGATTTTCCGTTATGATCCCGGAATTCAGAAGAAGCTGACCTAACTTTATATTCATCAAGCCTCCAAAATCAACTTATGCTCCAGGTTAGCGCTCAATACTCCTGTAATTATACTCAGATTTCTTTGTGGATTTCTATATTAAAAGTAATATCTCATTTGAGCTATAATGAGCAAATATATAAACGATGTAAATGACCAGATGACAGCGCGGGAATTACGCTTTCGACATCAGAAATTAATGGTCACCCATATATTCATTCCGATATCCCGCTGATCGTACTGTGAATTGACCCTGTCGGTTTTCCAGCCGATGATACCCGTGAGCCCTGCAGTAACCGTTCCAAAATCGTAATTCAAAGCAGGTTCTATGCGCCATTCCTCTCTGTCTGTCTGCAGTTGAGCACCGACGGAGCTTCCAAAAAGCTCACTCGTGATTCTGGACCTGATTACATTGAGGCTGGTCGTGAGATCGCTCCGGAAACTTATCCGAAGCCTGTCAAGCAGTGGAAGAGGGATGGCAAAGCCACCGGGAGCGCTGAATGAGTATTGAATTCTGAACTGAAGGTTATTGGTGCTGCTTTCAGTCTTCGCCTGCGTTCCCGTAAAGCTCTGCAGAACAGTATTGGTAATGTTATCGCTTATAGATATCTGAACATCGTTCATAAGAGTGACACTGATATTGAACAGAGGTGTCCAGTTTGTCTTTGTCGTCTCCGTTGTAGGTGTATAGACATCACTTTCGTATCTTCCACTCTCGCTTTTTTCAATACTGTAACCGGAACTGGCGGTACCTGCTCTTAAGATATTACTTAATCCAGCCAGTCTGTTCAATCCGGACCAGGAAAAGGAAATGGAGGGCCATGTCTTCGATCTCTGATTGTTCCAGAACCCTGAATAGAGATTCCTGCTTTCCGATGATCTGTACTCCAGCCTGACTGACATCGATGACACAGGTCTGAATCCTCCGGAAACCTGAAAATTCCATCCCTTTGTCCTGTCCCACGGAACTGCTCCTTCGAGTACCGGATCGAGACCGGTCTGATACCGCCAGTCCGGGATGAATTCCATATCCCTGTACTCACTGCCTTCAGTTTCCGAGTAGGAGACATTCGGATCATTTATCATGTTCGCCCAGCGTTCGAGCTTTATCAGTAACCATCTGGGGCTTCCCGGTTCAGCCTCCTCGTCCAGCCTTTCATCACGCAGTCTTGCAAAGCTTCTTATGGTATGAACAAGTCCAATTCTGACATCAACCCGCCTGGTGGCAGAAACCGAATATCTTGGCAGCCCCAGCGAATCTGCGCCGGACAGAGTATGCGGAGCGAGCCTTGACTGACCGTAATGGGAATCAAAGGAGAACCTGGGGCTTAGATAGTCAAACAGATTGATATCCTGGGAAATACTGATATTCTGATTCCTTGATATCTCCCTCCCGACATTCACACCCAGGTTCCCTTCCCATGGGAACAGCAGATCCCTTACAAGTCCGAGGGAACCGCTGGCGGATAATCCCTTCCATAAGTTAAACGTAATCGAACCGCTGGACGACAGTGTACTCAATATCGTTGCTCTGGTCTGCACAGTATCATCGCTGACAAAGCTCCATCTGGTATCCCAGCTGTTCTTTCTTGACAGGGACCAGCTCAGCCGTGATGGCCTTATTCTGAAGAAATCAATCAGAGGCAGATCGAACAGCTGCATTCTGCCGGGACTGATATCGTACGAAAGTGAACCTTCGGCTGTACTGGAAGTATCCCTGGTTGAAGGTGTCATGCCGTAACCTAGCGAATACGTATGCATCAACCTTAAGGGATCAACAAAGTACCTTCCCAGCAATGATTCGGCATTGCTGTTCTTTCGCAGCTGAAAACCTGTGCTCCAACCCCTGTGCTGCGACCGCTCATTCCAGGATTCTTCATCGTTAAGACGGTAATCAGACCCGGATTGAAATACAGGTTTCGAGACATTCAGTGACCATGCGAAATTGGCTGGTGCATAGAGCGACCAGAGGGGTGGTGTAAATCGATTAAGGTACATGGTCGCCCCGGCGTTATAGGTGATCGTCGTGTACCCCTGACCGGATCTGCTTCCAAGTCCATGGAAATCGGAATCGATCTCCCTGTAATCACCGCTTAAGAATAGAAGATCGGCAATATTAATACCCGCAGTGATCCTATGCGCAGTTCCTGTATTGCTCCATGGTTGATGAAGGGTAACATCATCAACCCAGACTGTTGTGCTCAGTGGAGTCGGAGAGTTGTTGAGCAGACCAAGGCTCATTTCCATGATCCTGGCGAAATTCGGTGAACCCAGAACAGCCAGGTTACCTTCGCTGATATATTCGAGCTCCGTTGCATCCTTGATTGCCTTCAGATCCACAAGATCGTCAAGGTTGACCTCAATTACCTGCCAGCCGGGATCGATGCTGACTCCGATCTCATAGTAATTGAGACTGTCGGATCCAAGTCTGTATATAAGTTCTGCGTCGTACTTCTCTTCTCCATGCACAAGGAATCGGATCTGCCTGTACCCGGTATAATCCTCACCACTGTAAAAACTCTGGACCGCAAGGCCGTAATGCCCACCGTCTATATTCTCGGCTATGAGCGAAAGAGACTGCTCAAGTCGAGGATCACCGTACTCATCCTCCCCCGGATCAACACCTGGAGGGGGATTGTTTACGTATTCAGGATTATCTTTATTGTTCACTGTGGAAACGTACATTTTTTCCGACGGAAATACTGGTGGGGCTATTGAATCTGCAGCCAGTATACCTTTTTCTTCCCACCTGTTGCCTACAATCTCAAGATCGAATATCTGCACAGTATCAGCGTTTGCGAAGTTATCCACCCAGAGTCTCGCGTAGCTTATCTTTTCCCAGGTTGGTATTCCGGCCACAAATCCGGGTACGGAAACGATTGAAGTGTCTTCCAGTGGGATCTCTAAAAGCATCCATCCATTTTCATTTGGCCCGGATACAATGTAATCCTCATTGTCAACCGGTATGTTCACTCGAAAGAAGGAATTGGATCTGTCCAGCACACCATTTCTATTGAGATCCTCCGTATCAAGCAGATTGTTATTCTGTGTACCGTTTATTTTATCGTACCTGATGGATGGAGGATCATCACCGTTGTAATAGTAATTGTCCATGTTCGGATCGCCGCTCTCCGGAGGGTTTTCCTCATCATCCCAGAAATTATCCAGACCTGTATCCTCATCGCTCGAAAGTACGCCGTTGAAGTTAAGATCCTCCGTATCAAGTCCCCCGTTAGCCCTTCTGATAAGTTCTCCTGCTTCCCTTTCAAGCCAGTAGGAATCCTCGTCTATCCTTTCTCCGAGATCGAGCCAGATATTGGCATTCTGGGCGGAACCTGTAACTCTGATATACATCCTCAGATAGGTCTTTGTAGATAAGTCCATTCCGTATTTGTCCATACACCTCATGATCCCGCCCCATGAATTATTAGTGCTTTCATCCGGCTGGAAATAAAGTTCAAGAACATTGTTCACATAATTATCTTCCTGACTGCCCGTAACGTTTGGAACGATGTCTTCAAGTTTCCATCTTCTATAAGTATTGTACCACCTGAGCTCACCGGCAGGATAATCACGGGCGAACTGTGCTTCAGGTATGCTGGAAAGGTGCCATGCTGCTCTGCTCTGCCCGATTGGAAAAGCGGTCTCGGTGCCCTCCATATCATCGATATAGGCAATGTTATCCACGTTAGGATTCGGAAAGCTCATGGCTATCTCACCGGAAATGGTCACATTACTTTCAGTCTCAGTGTTTATCCCGGGAATCATATTCGCGAAATCGGTAAGGAACTCCGGCTTCGCTTCGAGGTGAGCATCAATATCGGCAACCACGGTCCTGGTGGATTCCTCTCCGACCCTTGGTCTATCTCCCGGTGTACTTGCGCTCTCGAACATTACCGTGGCTCCCAGCCACGAATGAGAGCCAATCTGGTAGACTGCTCTTGTTCCTATCAGGGTCTTCTTCTGCGCCGCGAAAAGGGGAAGGTACTCGAATACAACACGCAGTGTATTGCTGGGATTCTGGGCATCCTCCGCAGCTTCCCCCATGAGTGTGATCAGCCCGATTTCATAGATGATCGTATAATCAACGTCCCTGACAAGGACTCTTGTACTTCCGGCTACGGTAAGGGTGACATTCTCACTGCCCGGTATTATCCCCATGCGTCCGAGTGAATATGTGGTAGAAGCCGCCCTGTAACTTACCTCGATAAAGTACTTGCTCTGAACAGGAAGAGGATTGTTTTCGTCGTACACAGCGGGGTTCGTAACATCGAGGATGGGGTCGATGAAAGGCCTGGTTACCGGAAAAACGAGGAAGCCGTTATCCCAGTCAACAGCATCCTCCTCATCGGCAAGAGAACCATCACCGTTTGTATCGAGCTCGAGAAGTTGTATGAACGGAATTCCATCCTGCGTCTGAATAGGATCCTCCCCTGACCTGTCAAGGTAAATGTTGCAGTTGAAACTCTCCTGCACGATGTTGTTGGCTCCCAGAAAATACCTGTTACGCAGTTCGTAAGCCCATGTGGGATCGACAGGTAGAGGATTACTCTGTTTTATCAGTTTCAGATTCCAGTCCGACCCCGGAGCAGCATTACCGATTGTATCGCCTTCTGCAGTCACCATCCAGATAGCCAGCATGTAATTGTTGTTGACGGGGGTCCTAAAACGGATGGTAGTGGCTGAATCGACAAGAACGTAGTCCAGATCAAGGCCGGCAAAAAGCTCATCCCAGTTACCCGGAGGTCCTGTCACACTTGAACCTTCAATGAACCATGCCCCCTCAACAGCACCGGTTTCCTGATTGTTGGTTCCGTCAAGATCATCCTGAAAGACCCTGATCGATGCAATCTGAGGTTGAACCAGGGAATCGGGTGAGGTGTAGAAGAAATAATTGTCAGCAGGATGTATATCGAGAATACTGTCTTCAACCAGAGTGGCCTGGCCGACGAATTCAGAGGACTCGGTTGAGCCTGATTCGCGGCTGGCAATGGTGGTAAATTCAACGGGACCAACCTGGGCCAGTATCTTTGCTCCGAACAGTCCCTGGCGGGGGATGCTGTACGAGACGAATTCAGGTCCCGTTATTGACAGGCTGACATCACCCATTTCAATACTCTGAATTATCTCATCTTCGTATCCTTCGTAACGAAGGCTGAGAGTGCTTTGAGGGCCGAAGCTCCTCTGACTGTCATGATCCACATGAACATGCACCTTCTCACCGATCGTTCCTTCCAGCTGAACCCTCAATTCCTGTTCCATCTTGAGATCAGGGAAGAGGGACTGGCTCTCCCCCTCCACTTCGATCGCGTTCGGCCTGTAATGGCTTATTCCGGACAGGGTGATCTTCTGATAACCGCTGATATCTATCTGTCCGCCTTCACCTATTGCACCCGCCAGTATCGGCGGCATGTCCAGAGGCAGGTAGATGGTCGGTATTAAAGAGCGCTGGTCTCTTGAGGTTCGCAGACAGCTATTCCTGTTCATGGCGGTCCACGTGTCCCGCAGAGTCCACTCCATCGACCGATAGTTCATCTCATCAATTGGAAAGCACCCCTGTACTGAAACAGGGATGGATCCATAGAACAGCCGCCAGCAGATGAAACCTCTTCGCATGGAATTTACCAGTTCCCATGATACGCGGGGATCAACAAGAAGATCGGTAGAGTATTCAGTCTCCCAGGGATAGGCGGGAATGAGCCTGGGAGCACGCACCCCGACAGCGCCGACAGATGTGTTTATGATGAACAACATCGTCCATGACAGAAATCCGGTTCTTATTCTCATTTGAAGATTCTAGTCTCCCGGGTGCTTCATGGTTCCCATAGCAGTGGAAAGAAAACTCCGTACAGGGTATAATTGTCATATTGTTGTCTGATTATTCTGAAAGCCTATAATGAGATGTATATGAAAAAACTGCAAGTTTACACTCTTAAAGAGTTCATTGCCCCCTTTCTTCTTTCCTGCGGCATTTTCACTTTTGTGATGCTGCTGGATAAATTGCTGGATCTTCTGGATATGATCGTAAGCAAAGGTGTGCCCGTAAGAACAGTTGTAGAAGTATTCCTGCTGCTGCTTCCCTCAATGGTGGCGGTTGTGATCCCAATGGGAGTTCTGGCTGGAATTCTCATGGCGGTGGGCAGGATGGAATCCGACCTTGAAGTAACTGCAATGAAATCTTCAGGCATAAATATCTTCATGCTTATCAAGCCGCTCATGCTGGCAGCGGTCATTCTGACAGCAACCATGGTACTCTTTAACAACTACGTTCTGCCGGACGCAAATCACCTGGCCAAGAACCTTCTTCTGGACATCGGCACTATGCGCCCCGCCGCAAAGATCATACCTGGAATGTTCGTAGAGGATATCGAAAACTACAGGATAATCGTGGAAGAAAAAGACGACTTGACCGGTGATCTTTCGAACGTAGTCATACATGAACGGGTTCCGGGTATGCCTGGAAGGACTATCACCGCACTTAAAGGAAGAATGGAACCCGTTTCAGCCAATCGTTTCCGTCTGGTTCTCACCGACGGCCAGATGCATGAGGTGACGGAAACCGGAGAGTACAGGAAGCTGGATTTCACGGAGTATACGGTTGAGATAGTCAGATCCGAGGAACTCGTCAGGCTTGACAGGGATAACCGTGGAGACAGGGAACTATCCGCAGACCAGATGAGAGCGTTGGTCGATTCCCTTGAGAAACGGGCTGAAATGTTTGAGGATTCATTGGTCAGAAACGGAAGCAGCCCGCTTCTTGCCCTGATAAATGATTCAACGATCTTCACAGGAAGAACTACTTTCCCTCCTCCTGACAGCCTTGATGCAAGAACACGGTTCAATCTCTCAAGGAATTTCCTGGCGCAGCTCTCGGGAGATCTTCGTATTCTGGCAGACAGCAAAGCTTCAATACAGCGGAGCATAAGCCGCTACAGAGTTGAGATACAGAAGAAGTACTCCATTCCATTCGCATGTATAGTATTCGTGCTTCTCGGTATCCCGCTCGGGTTGTCAACCAGGAAGGGCAGCGCCGGTATCGCCCTTGGTGTAAGCCTCCTGGTTATCCTGCTGTATTACCTTTTCCTTATAGCCGGGGAGCAACTTGCTGACAGGAGAATGATGCCCGCATTCCTCTCGATGTGGCTTCCGAATATCATACTTGGAGTCTTTGGAATAGTACTCACTGTCAGAAGTCTGCATGAAGGCAATCCTCTCCCTCTGGGCAGAGTATACGCAGCTGTCATATCTTTTTTCAAAAGAATCCGCGGGATCTCGGATGCTGGTTCTGCCGGTGACTCACAGCTGAGCGGTTCCGTATGATTTTCAGAAAACTTGATATTTATCTTGCTTTGAGATTCATCAAGATGATTCTTGTAGCTGTCTCATCATTTGTGGTCGTTTTCGTAAGCGTCGATGCGTTCGATCATTTCACCAGATGGGTTGATAAGGATGTATCCCCGGGCGCATTTCTGACCTATTACTTTTACGGATTGCCCTACATCATCGTACTTGTTCTGCCGGTAGCCGTTCTTCTAAGCTCGCTGTTCCTGATCTCATCCCTTTCCAGAAGGAACGAACTTGTCGCAATGAGGTCCGCCGGAATAAGCATACGCAGAATCTTTCTGCCGCTGCTGATCGTCGGTGCTCTCACATCTATCTTTGAGCTGGGTGTAGGCGATTTCATTGTAGCCAACGCTACATATCAGCAGACACAGGTGCAAAGGGTCGAAATAGATGGACAGGAACCGATCAACTATTCGAGAAGAAGTAATTTCGCTCACAGATCACCGGATGGATCAATACTGGATATAGGTTTTTTCAACGGTCAGACCGAAATCATGGACAATGTTACTATAGAGTGGTTCGATGACAGCAGCAGAGTTACCAGAAGACTGGATATGAACAGAATGGTATGGCAGGATTCCACATGGACAGGCATTGGTACTGTTGACAGGATCTTCGGACCCTCCGGAGCGCTGGTTTTCTCAACAGCTGATTCACTGGTTCTCACTGAAATAACGGAAACACCTGAAAATTTCGGTTCAAGACAGAAAGCACCGGAGGAAATGAACTTTTTCGAACTCCGGAACTACATTAAAAGTGTTGATCTAGCCGGCGGTGACTCAAGGGGAGACCTTGTCGAATTCTATCTGAAATTCTTCTTTCCCCTTTCAAATCTGATAATGGTTTTTGTGGGAGCCCCGCTGGCACTGCGAAATCCAAGAAGCGGCAAGTCCTCAAGTATCGGGCTGGCAATACTTCTGGCTTTCATTTTCTTCTCCCTTCTGCGGCTCGGTCAGACCCTTGGTCATAAGGGAGCTCTTCCCCCTCTTCTTGCGGCAAGCATTGCCGATATTGCCTATATCTTCCTTGGTATATTTCTTTTATCAAGAGCGTCAAAAGCCTGATTTGAAAGAATTCTGTTTTTTGGATCAGACCTTGCATATCACCGGTCGAAGTAAGCATATTCCTCGTTGTTCCTGAGAATGTGAAATTTGTGTTTTTACCAGCATAACTTTAACCAGGGAGACAGAAATGCCCGAACGTGTATACAATTTTTTCGCAGGACCTGCTACTCTTCCGTACGATGTGGTGAAGGAAGCATCAAAGGGTGTCGTGAATTTCGACAACATGGGAATGTCAGTAATGGAGATATCACATCGCTCCGCGCAGTTCGACCGGATGTTCTGTGAAGCACAGAAGAACATGCTTGATATAATGGGGCTTTCAGATGACGATTATGCAGTGCTTTTCCTTGGTGGCGGGGCCAGCACTCAGTTCTGCGCTCTTCCTTTCAACTTCCTGAAGGATGGAATGACTGCCGATTACATTGTCACCGGAGGATGGGCGAAGAAGGCGGTCAAAGAAGCGAAATTTTTCGGTAATGTAAACATTGCCGCAAGCAGTGAGGACTCAAATTTCAGTTACATTCCGAAGAAGTTCAACCTTTCTCCAGGTGCTGCATACGTTCATACCACAAGCAACAATACCCTTGTTGGAACGCAGATACATGACTTCCCTGAAACAGGTGATGTACCACTGGTTTGCGACATGTCATCCGATTTCCTTTCCAGAAAGCTTGATTTCGGTAAATTCTCCCTTATTTACGCCGGAGCTCAGAAAAATATCGGGCCTTCCGGTGTTGCTGCGGTAGTCATCAGGCGCTCCTGGGTTGATCAGGCACGCAAGGAAGTTCCCACAATGCTGTCCTACGCAACACATCTTGACAAAAATTCACTGTTCAACACTCCTCCGTCCTTCCCTGTCTACGTTGTAGGTCTTGTCATGAAATGGATACTGCAGCAGGGGGGAATCAAGGCTGTTGAGGCGGCAAACGTGAAAAAAGCCGGTCTCCTCTACTCATACATGGATGACAGCAATGATTTCTACAGGGGAACATCTGAGAAAGACAGCAGATCTCTGATGAATGTTACGTTCCGCCTTCCATCTGAGGAGCTTGAAAAGAAGTTCATAGTCGAAGGTACCGAGAACGATCTCTTTGGATTGAAGGGACACAGATCTGTCGGCGGATGCAGAGCCTCGATCTACAATGCTATGCCCTTTGAGGGTGTTGAAGCTCTCGTTGAATTCATGAAGAAATTCAAGGCGGCAAACTGAAAAATAAAATAGGGACGGAGGAACGCTCCGTCCCTAATTAATTCTTCGCAGGAACTCATCCTCGCTTATTATCTCCAGACCCAATTCTCTTGCTTTCCGCAGCTTCTCTCCAGCTCCAGGGCCGGCAACCACAATATCTGTTCTTGCTGATATACTTCCTGTAACTTTCGCACCGGCCTTCTCAGCCATTATCCTGGCTTCTGAACGAGGCAGAGAGATTCCACCAGTAAAGACCACTGTTAATCCGCTTAGAGGTTTTTCAAGGTCACTGGCTCCACTGCCCCGGGGCTTGAATCCAGCATCGATCAGCCTGGATAGAACGTCCCTTGTTATCTTCTCGCTGAAGAACCGATGCAGGTTATCGGCAAGAACAGGACCGATCCCCTCAACGGCAAGGAATTCATCAACATCCGCATTCATCAATTCGTGAAGATCGCTGAACCTGGTGGACAGAAGGCCTGCAACGGTTCTTCCTATTCCGGGTATCCCAAGGCCGGTAATGAACCTCTGAAGGTTACTGGTCAGGCTTTTTCCAAGCTCCCGGATAAGGTTATCGGCAGATTTATCCCCCATCCTGTCAAGTGATGCCAGTTGCGGCAGTGTAAGGTTGTACAGGTCAGAGACATCGTTAACCATATCCTTATCAACAAGCTGCTCCGCCAGTTTACTGCCAAGTCCCTCAATATCAAGGGCATCCCTGGAACCCCAATGGAAAAGACTCTCCCTGAGCTTTGCCGGGCAGGATGGATTCATGCATCGGTGTGCAGAGGCTTCCTCTTCCCTGGCAACGGGTCCGTCACATACGGGACAGCTCCGGGGGAACTCGAACCTCTTTCCTCTTTTTTCGTCCGGTCTCCCAAGGGATCTTACCACTTCCGGTATCACATCTCCCGCTCTTCTTACTATTACGGTATCTCCAGGCCTGGCATCCTTCCTGTGAAGCTCGTCCTCGTTATGAAGTGTAGCATTTGCAATTGTTACGCCGCCGACAAAGACCGGTTCCAGTCTTGCCACCGGTGTCAGCCTTCCGGTTCGTCCAACCTGTATCTCTATGTCAATCAGCTGTGTAACTGCTTCCTCAGCCTCGAATTTCCAGGCGGCGGCCCATCTTGGGGATCTGGAAAGTGCTCCCATTCTTTCCTGAAGAGAGGCTTCGTCAAGCTTTATGACAACACCGTCGATCTCCCACGGCAGATCTGCGCGGTTCTCTTCCAGTCTATGATAGGCTTTCTCAACTTCATCAACACCCCTGCAAAGGAAATTATCGGGATTCACAGGAATTCCAAGTTCGGCAAGCAAATTGAAAAGAGAATGCTGTGATGCTATCCCCTCTGGCCAGCGTGCAGTTCCATAGGCGATGAAACTCAGGGGTCGGGACGCAGTTATCCTGCTGTCGAGCTGTCTGAGCGAGCCGGATGCGGCATTACGAGGATTGATAAACGGCTCCAGCCCAAGGGATTCTCTATATTCGTTCATCTTCTCAAAATCAGTCTTTCTGAATATCACTTCACCCCGTACGACAAGATCTACAGGGGGATCAGAGGTGAGTTTCAGGGGTATTGACCGTAATGTCCTGACATTGGGGGTCACATCCTCCCCTTCACTTCCATCCCCTCTGGTCCCTGCTTTGACGAGAACCCCATTCCGATAGATGAGGGCAACAGCCAGTCCGTCCAGTTTTGGCTCTACAGAATAGGCAGGATCTTCTTCAAGATCCAGTTCACGTATAATGCGCCTGTTGAACTCACTGAATTCCTCAGCTGAAAATACGTTATCAAGACTCAACATTGCCGGATCCCAGAGGATGGAGGGAAAACGAGAGAGCGGCTGTGACCCAACCCTTTGAGTGGGTGAATCATCGGTTGCAAGCTTAGGCCATCGTGATTCCAGCTCAATGAGCCGCCGCATGAGAGCATCGTATTCACTATCGGATATTTCAATCCTGTCTTCAGAGTAGTAAAGCCTGTTGTGATAACGTATCAGTTCACGGATATTTCCCGCTTCCGACTTTACATTCTCAGGTATCATCAAAAGCCTCCATACGCAGATCGATCTCAAGATCGTAATTTCCCTCACCATCAGCATTGCCAGAGACATAGAAGGCAGTTCCCTGATGTACTCTCTCGTACCCGCTTTCGGACATGTTCACTGAATCCAGCGGCATTACCCATACGTCTGTTTCGCGATTCATCTCAAGAACCGCCTTAACTTTCCTCCAGCAATCGAGTACTTCTATCCTCCGGCCACGGTATTCACCCTCAACTGACATGAATTGCCTCTCTCCCGAATCTATCCTGTATTGACGCTCAGAGGACTGTCCTGTCATCAGGTTAAGGCAGATCTCCATCCCTGCTCTATCGAAGGGTCTGATGGAGTACTCCGAAACGGTATTGATCAGCGGTATTTTCAGGTCAGCTGACATACTTTTCTTTATCCTGAGCTTTCCCTCGACGAATTCCCCCAAAAATGCGACAGCAGAATCTCCGGAAGATGTGGAAGAAGATAGAGCTGGTCTCTGAAAATGAGTGATATCCCGATCACTTTGCTTCCAGCTCTTCATATGCAGGGAAGAGGGCATCACTAGATCTGAAAAACACATCCTTCTCCACCTGTCAATGGATACTTTCCCGGAAAGCCCATCCTCTTTCGCCGAAAGATCGTCGTGAATCGTCCTTGCTTCTTTTGAAGACCCTGTTCCGGGTATCGACTTATGATATCCCTCAACCTGCCTGCTTAGAACATGGCCCAGAGGCACAGGTTCTCCATCCTGATGCAGAAACGAGAGTTCGCTTACAGTCAATCCTTTGCAGGGATGGATCATTAGCGACTGGGTCTGCGATACGATAACGTATTCATCATTTCCGTCCGCATCAATATCAGCTGCCAGAACCAGAGGATGAGCATGAACGGCTCCGAGTGCTTTCCACTCAGCCCTGTGAAGTTCTTTCCAGACAGCCTCCCTCAGGTGGGGAAGGTATATGCCTCCGAACACTCCGTGCCAGAAAGCACAGTTGCACTGGCTTCTCCAGAAATGGTGCAGGGCTTCCGTACTCTGCGATTCACGTACGAGGGCTTCAGCAGACAGGATTCTGCCATGCAGCTCTTTTGATTCGGGGTATATCGATAGAAAATTACGCCAGAATCCTCCGGAAAGGAATACCTCAGCAGCGATGGATTTTCCATCAGCCTCGAGCTTCTCCTTCAGTTCATCATATTCATCCCTCTGACGCCCGTGCAGTGTCCATTCGCCCAATTCGGTATAACCTGAAGCTGGAACATAGAAAGGACCTGCGGCTTCGATCCGGGCAACCTCCGAAGGAAGTTCTGGATCAAGCCAGTCAGCTGATTCCACCTCGCTGAAAAAGCGGTCGAGCCAGTGGTCTTCGTAACAGAGTTCATGGGTTCCGGGCCAGACCCCGAATTTTTCTCCGTCGTCTCCGTAGAATACCATGTCTGCCCCGGCATCATGCATCTCTCTGAGCTTCTCCATAACGCTTTCAACTGGAGAAAAAGGAATTCTGTACCTTAACTCCCGATTGCTCCCGAGCAGTCGGAGGGTACTGCCTGAATCTTCTGTAATACAGGGGCGAAACAGATCCATACCGGAAGCGCCGGCTCTCTTGAGATGGATATCATCTACAACGGCCCATGATACACCAGCGTCTCTGAGAAGCGATGGAAGCTGCGGTTCCCAGACCCTCTCGGTCAGCCACAGGCCTTCAGGTCTTCTGCCCGAAAGCTCTGCCAGAAAATCCGAAAAGTCCCTGATCTGCTGAACGATATCAAGCCTCCTGAAAATGGTAAGTACAGGTTCGTACCGACCGCTGGTCAGTAATTCGATCCTGCCTTTCCGGCAGAGCTCAGCCGTTCTTTCAATATACTCGGGATGATTGTGCGCAAGCCACTCCAGAAGTGTTCCGGAAACATGGATACCGGCGCTTATCCCATGATGGTTTTCAAGAACTTCCAGCATCGGCAGGTAGCAATGCGTATAAGCGGAATCCATGACATGATCGAAATTTCCTGCCGGCTGATGATTATGCAGGCAGAAGCATATCTTCATATCGGTTCGTTATTGATATGTCTGTATACGATATCGGCCGGAAGAATACCATCAGGATCGATATCGATCGCAAGTATCCGTTCAGCAGTGCCGGATATGTCACCCATGTAAAAACCCTCTGTAGAACCGTGGAAGATATCCAGATCAATGGAATCTGTTTCGGTGAATACACGAATCTCATCAAGTACCGAGCCTAGGGGAAAATCCTGCCCTGGCTGGAATTGTTCCGCACGGAGGTAGAGAGTGCCCGAGGAATCCTTCCACGAAATCTCCAGCTGCGGCAAACCCGGACTGTACAGCCATTGAAAGAACATCTCCCCATATCCGCTGTTTTCACGTATCCCCATAGCTGAAAACAACCTGCTGAAGGAATCACCGGAGTGACGCAGGTTACCAAGCGCCCTTGGAACTGCTCTTTCAAAAGCCGGGATATCCTGGATGAGAAACTCCATGACAACCGGAGCCTTTCCGAATATCACAGGATCATGAAGGGGAGATCCGTTCAATCGTGGATCTGCAATGGCGTATTCGATTCCTCCGCTCAATTCCGTAGAGTACAGATAGTACTTTCTGAAAGCGTCAAGCAGCAGATCGGATGCCGATTCATCCCCCCAAAGGGCAAATCTGTAAACGGACCATGCAGCAAGTACATTCCTGAGATTCTCCGAAAGGTATGTGCTCCCCGCCAGGTAAGCCTTTGCTGTTTCAAATATTATGGATGTGGCAGGAACTGTTTTTCCGAGAACAAGGGAATCAGACCAGGTTTCATATCCCCTGATGGAGGCAAGCATATCAGTTGAAAGGAAAACACATCCGGAACCGGTGATAAAAACGGGCACGTCCAGGCTTCTGACAACAACGATATCAAGCCTTGCTCCATTATAGCCCATGTTCTGCCAGAGGACATCGGCGATACAATCCGCAAGATCGATCATCCCCAATGCCGTCGAATCGGACTCAAGGCAGATATACCTGCTTCTGCCATCGGCAATTGAGTTTTCAGTGAAACCTCCGGTCGCCCAGGAGAGTGGCCCCTTTATCCCTCCTATCGGGGAAACATAGGATACGGTAAGCAAAGAATCGTATACATCTCTGGAAACCTCCTGAAGAGGTGCATAGATCTCGTAACCCATGTCAGGAACCGAAATAGCGAATGTATAGGCCGATGGGACACCGCAGCCGGGATAGAACCACATACCGCTCTGGAAGGATGTTGAAGGATTGATCTGAAGCCCCCCTCCCGTAATCCTGTCGGTGGAGGATGATATGAATCCGTTCCAGCTCCCGGAAAACAGACCCGAGAAAACTCTTGTTGAATCAGCGGTACATAGAATTGAATCCCCGGAGTTTTCAGTGTATCCGGAAAGGGCTTCAAAACATGCTCCATCATCGCAGTAAGGAAGATATATCATCAGCTGACTGTCGGATTGAGTTGATCGGAAGTCAATTGTCAGCGAATCCAGCACATGCATTTCTCTCTCCATAGGATCAACAGACAATATTATTCTGTGCCTTACTTCAGGAGGTACTGCTACATCTGCGTTGACTTCTTCAACAATCTCACTTCTGAATCTGTCGGAAAGGTACACAGAACGGGTGAGATCATTATCCGGCTGTACTATCTCCGCATTACTCAATATGCCTCTGAAGGATGTCAGAAGAATATTAAGCGAAGTGTTTCCTGATTTGATCTGAAGAACGGCTAACTCACCGCTGCCCCTGTTCCAGACCCTTTCTACAACACTTGAATCACCCTTTAGATAAACAACAGCAGTGAATCCGTGCATCTCCCCGTATGGTTCGACATAGTTCGTATCAAGATTCAGAACATCACTTCCGGACAGGTATTCCATTCTGTCCACAGGAGTTGAGCCACAACCCGGAACCAGCATCGTGGTAATGGAAGATTCACAATTCTCGGAGGACACTCTCAATTCCACCGGTATTTCGTTACGGAAAATAAGGGAATCCTCATGTTCCTCTGAAACCAGTTTCAATTCTACGTACACACCCTTATCAGCATAAATTGAAACGGTTTCGTCATAATGCTCATCCGCGGTTTCTCTGCCGCTTCCGCACGAAAGTAAAAGAACAGCAACGGAAACGGATACAAGGAACCGAATCGAATTCATCCGTACCTCCATTATTTACCACCAGATTAATCTAATAATCACCCTGGAACTTCATCAAGTACATATGAATATATGACCACGAGAACTGCATTACGCAAACATCTGAGTTGACGACGGCTATCATATTTTGCACATTTGCCCGCATGGAGGAAAAACAATGGGAATTCTGAATCTGCTGACCGGGGATCTACTGCTCACAGCTGAGCTCACCTTAAAAGATTATGCTGTAACAGGATTCTTTGGCATAGCTTCATTTCTTCTTTTCATATTCCTTCAGCTTCTCGGAGCTAGACTTTTCGTTAAGATCGATGAATCGAGCCAGGTCGGGCCCAGGGTTTTCGTGCTGGTGCTTCTTGTACTTGGTCTTGCGGGAGCGGTTTTCAGCTGTTTTATCAAGAACAGTGAAGCCTCTCTTCTTCTGGGCTTTACATCCGGTCTGCTGATTTGGACCGCTATATGCGATATACCTGAGCAGATGCTCTGGATATCCCCGTTAAGCAGAAAAGCAGTTCTTATATTCCTTCCCCTGATCCTCCTGTGGACTGCCGCTATTCTTCTTCTTAGAGAAATCCCCGATGCTGTTTTTGGTGCGACCGGTTACCTGCTGGGAGTCTGGGGAATTCAGCTGGCCAGGGTACGAGTGATATCAAAATGGGGTCCATCATCTCTTGCAGCAACGATCCTGATACTCCTTACAGCCGCAATTGCAGGAGGGGCCTTAGCTCTTGGTGTAGTCCATGGAACAATATTCTCAGGAATTATAGGTGGAGTTGTTTTCGCAATTGCCACATGGTCGGCTTTTGAGATTATCTGGGAACGCGGAATGGCCAAGAGGCCATGGAAAAATAGTCAGTCTAGAAAATAAAGTACATCAATCCCGCGTGGACGCCTATCGGCCCATTTTTCAATTCAGTGTAGTACAGTTCATCAGGTTCAGCGTCCCTGATGTTCCCCGAATACTCCTGCACCGTCCAGCTTGTGGCATTAGAACCCAGAACGCCTGAGATTCCTATCTGAAGTCCGAGGTGTCCGGAGAACAGGTATTCCATCGTAGCATCTGCCACCGCAGCCATCGCAATAGCTGTTGCGCTGGATGCAATAATATCGGATCTGACATCCTGCATGAGAAATGCCAGTTCACCTCCTGCAGTGAGTCTTAGTCCAAAAGACGGGCTGCTCAATGGAATCCTTGTTCCCGCCTGAAGATCTATACCTATCAAAGATGAGTGTTCAAGCCCTCCTGCGGTTACTCCGCCTCCGAAGGCAAGTCCCCATTTCGCGGTCTCTATACCAAGCCTGACGTTATTGCTCCATTCCGTGATGTCATCCTCAAGGCCAGCTCCGGGCTCAACTGACATCATCAACCCGCAGTACTCAAGAAAGAAGAGGGCGGGGGATGTCTGCTCTATTGCAGTTACGGTTCCTCCATCGATCAGCTGACCTGAAATGAGTCTTGCGGTTGACTGACTGCTCTGGGTCTCCAATACCTGAAGGAGTCCTCTGCTTCTTAACTGCTGGTATTCAGAGATAGTATCAGGCATTCCTCTGGATGAAGCGACCACTGCCATGACAGTACCTTTATTTATCCCGTGATCCGTTCCGAAGGGAATCGTAAATACTTCTGTGTCCGAAGCGGTAAAAACTACCTCGATAGGGAAAAGTTCCAGCATTGCTCTTGATGCAAGTTGTTCAGCAGATAGAATTGCAAGTCGGTGTCTGTCAGGAGTGTAAGGCAGGGTTGCCTCTCTATTTACAGTATTTCTTATCGTTCCGATAAGGGTCCCTGTGGAGGAATAGAATCTTCCGAGAGCATCAACGGAAACATTTCTGATGGTTACCATTGAATCGTTCCGGAACACAGTTCTATCGCTATCTTCCTGATAAATTATTTCCATTGCAAGAAAAATATCAATGCCCTGCTCCGAAGCGAGGATTCGAATTAAGCTCAGTAGAGAATCGGGAGATGTCTCCAGAAATGAATCATCTCCGAGGTCAACCACCTGGAATCTCCCGCTTTCAGTGAATTCGTTCTGGATTTTGCCCAGAATAACACTGTCAGGGGCAAAATCATCATTATCAATGGAAACAACAGCAAGCCTTGGAAGCGAGGCCGCAACAGCTCCTGTAATAAAAAACATAATTACGGCAAATCTGAAATATCGCATAACGACTCTCCCTACTCGATGGTTTCCGTGGGAACAGTACTTCCATCCATGAACAGTTTCTGAATATCTGCAAGGGGAATTACCAGTACGGTATCCCTGTATCCAGATAAAATATAATCACTCCAGCCGGCAAAGAGTGAATCAAGAAGTAATGCGGTGATGCTGTCAGGTTGTCCGTCGGCATCGAAAACCAGTTCGACAACAATATCTGATTTCCAGTAAGCCACGCCAAGGTCTGACGTTTCGTGAAAACTTAAATAATACTCGGAGGACTGGGGTGATACCCTGTTGTCCTGCATTTCATCACATGTCAATGTGATCGAAGAGACAGATTCGGCGATCTCAAGTCCCATAGTATCGTTATCCAGGGAAAGTGTTATGTCGCTGATAATGTCCATCTGTTCTTCTACACCGCTGTCTTCAACCGTTCCTGTCGGCAGGGTCTCATGGGGAGTTTCAAGTTCTTCATGTTCGTCATCAATGCCGTCAAATCCGATACTTCCACTGCCACCGGAAACACTTTCAGTCAGGTTTCCGTCTGCAATATCCTGCCGGTCCATCCCCGGGGCAGGACTGCTTCCACCTCTCAGAGATTCCCCGGAATCCTCTTCCTGCTCCGCAGCCTGTGACAGGGCTGCTCCCCCTTCAGTAAGAATGAAGTCTTCCACCTCACCGGTTATTTCCGAAACAGCATCTCCCGCTGAAATAGACTGTCCGCTGATCACCGTTACACGTCCCGTGGCAACCTCAGAATCAGGTTCTTCAACTGCAGAGATCAGTGATTCGGTTCGCTCTTCACTGAGCGGCTCGGATTCGGACGTGTATCCAGCCTGATCGTCTCTCGAGAGATCGGTGATCCTGTCCATGGATGGCCCGTCAGTCAGTATGAGTTTGACTCCGAGAAGTACAACTATTATCGCGGCAACAGCTGGAACGAAAGTTCTCCAATGCGAACGGCGATTTATTTTTCTGAATATATTCCATTCCATACTGCGGAATTTCTCGCTGTCCGGAATTACAATATTATCCCTCCAGGATGCTTCCAGCATTCTCTGGGAATCGATAAGACCTCTGCACCTGCTGCAGGATAACACATGTTCGGAGACTTCCTTCAGTTTCCTGCCTCGCAACTCACCGTCAAGCAGCATCATCAGAGTATCAAAATCGGGACAGTTCATTCCCATTCTCCAAGCATTGATCCAAGCTCTTCCCTTATTTTCATCCTTGCGCGGTTGAGCCTGGACATCACCGTTCCAATAGCAATATCAAGGCTCTCGGCGATCTCAGAGTAGCTTAGCTGCTGATCGACACGTAACACAAAAACCGCTTTCAACGCAGGAGTAAGTTTATCGACAGCTCTGCCTACTGCACCCAGAAGCTGTTCACCCGCAGCTCTATCGGCCACGTTATCTTCGATCACCTGTTGTCCCTCAGCGCTGTAAGCTTCTTCGAAATGCACTTCGCACCTTCTACTCTTCTTCTTTGCATAGTTAATCGCAAGGTTTGTTGTAATTCTGTATATCCAGGTAAAAAAACGGTACTGTGTGTCGTATCTGCCCATGGCCTGCATCGCTCTGATAAACGCGTCCTGAGTAATATCCCATGCTTCATCATCGCTTCCGCACATCCGCCTTGCCACTCTGAATACCCGTTTCTCGTATTTTCTGAATAGTTCTCCAAAGGCATCCCTGTCTCCATTCTTTGCTTTTCTGAGCAGCTGGATGTCAGGATTCTCATCTTCTCCCGCCATCGTAAGTAATACACTCAGAAGCATCTCTTATTCCCTTTCAGAATTGAATGAAGACGGCAGCTGCGATACCTGTTTCCCTCTCGAATACTTCGTTCTCTGTGCTGAAAGAAAAGAGGTATGCGTCAACGTATGCATCAAGCATACCAAAGAGCCAGGCTGCGGAAGTATACCAGATAAGATCGAGCCTTCTCTGACTGTGAAGCAGGTATGCCTGTTCATCGTCATTATTCCTGGCTTCCTCAGAAGCGATATGTTCAGTGATCAGCCATGAAAGAAGACCCAGTTCCACCGTACCGAATATTACTCCCTTCAAAGGCTCATCGTTGTAGAATTGACCCCAGCCGGGCATTATCGCGGAGCGCAGGAGAGCGGTCGATGGATTTCTACCGGTAATCGGTGGGATTTCTCTGAAATTACCTGCTTCTGTACTGTCATTACCGAGACTGTCCTCGAATGCGTAAGCATCATCCGTACCAGTGGAACCATTCGCAGTGATGACAAACAATACTGGCAGGAGCAGAACAAATGTAATCGTCAGCTGATCACTCCTCTGGAGCTTGATACTATGAAGTCGGCAAGCTGCCTTACGTCGTCTGAAGTACTTCTGTCTTCCAGAAGACCGGTTGCTTTTGAAGTGAGTGTACCATCTTCCCTGAAGAGATATCTGAATGCCCGGTCAAGGCTGAGCAGCCTTTCCGGTGAAAAACCTTTTCTTCGGAGCCCGATACGGTTCAATGCCATAACTCCCAGAGGTGCTCCTCCTGCAAGAACGAAAGGTGGAACATCCTTGCTGACCCTGTATCCCCCTCCGATCATTGCATGCTCCCCAATTCGAACAAACTGGTGGATAGGGACAACACCCCCGATTGTTACATCGTTGCCAATCTCCACATGCCCTGCCATGTTCACAGTGTTCGCCAGAATGACCCTGTCTCCTATTACACAGTCATGAGCAATGTGTACGTAAGCCATTATAAGACAGTTCGATCCTATTACCGTTCTGCCGGATTCGGCAGTTCCCCTGTTTATGTTTGCGAACTCGCGAATAACAGTTCCCGAACCTATGATCACCTCGGTTCGTTCACCATCATATTTCAGATCCTGCGGATCCGTACCGATAACTGCTGACGGGCCTATGGCAACAGAATCACCGATGAATGCCGGCCCCGATACATAAGCATGGGGAGCGATTCGTACACCCTTGCCGAATTGGACTTCCGGACCGATAACGGCGTACGGTCCAATTTCCGCATCATCGGGTACAACGGAATCGACAACAGCAGTTGGATGAATCATTCTTTCTCTACCAGCATAGCCATGAGAATTGCTTCAACAGCTATCTTGCCGTCAACTTTAGCAATACCCTTCATCCGGCACATGGGGCCTCTTTTCTGTAACATCTCAAGCTCAAATATAAGCTGATCGCCAGGCCGAACCGGAGTTCTGAATCTGACCTTGTCAAGCCCGGTGAACATCACAAGCCAGTTGGCGGGTTTATCAAGTGAATTGAACAGCATAAGTCCACCGACCTGACCCATTGCCTCTACAATAAGTACTCCCGGCATTATGGGGCTTCCTGGAAAATGACCCTGAAAATAAGGTTCATTGATGGAAACATTCTTCAGGCCGACCACTCTCTTATCAGGTTCGACCTCAAGCATCCTGTCAACAAGAAGAAATGGATACCTGTGAGGAAGCAGTTCCATAATATCTTCAATATCCCATTCCTTGTCCGTAAGAGGGATCGAATCCTTCATCTTTGCATGTACATCAGTGATCTTACTTACGAATTTCACATTGGATGCATGGCCGGATTTAGCTGAAATGATATGCCCTTTCAGTCTTGCACCCAGAAGAGAGAGATCTCCGATGAGATCAAGTATCTTGTGTCTGACGAATTCATCTGGAAATCTCAATGGTTCATCGTTGAGGATTCCTTCATCTCCAACTACAACGGCGTTTTTCAGTGTACCTCCCTTTATCAGATTCTTCTCCTGCAGATGCTTAACATCTTTGTACAGGCAGAATGTTCTTGCGGGAGCGATTTCATTCTTGAATACTTCCGGCGTTATATCCAGTGACAGATATTGAGTGCCAAGAACAGGATTATCGTAATTGATCGTAAAGCTTATTTTCAAACCATCGTACGGGACGGCTACAAGGTTAGCACCGAAGGAGTCTACACTTATTGGCTTTTCTATCGTGATTATCTTGCATAATTTACCTTTAATTTCCTTTATTCCGCCATCCTCAAGCACTTTTATGTAGCTTCTTATAGAACCGTCCTCCGGTTCGGGAGGCTCATCTGAATCAAGCTCAATAATACAGTTATCGATCCCCAGGCCATACAGTGCCGAGAGAACGTGTTCGACAGTATGAACTTCGTAGTAATCGTAACCGAGGGTCGTTCTTCTGGACTGCTCCTCGACCTGCCTGACATTCTCAAGGCAGGCTTTTATTCTCGGTCTGCTTTTAACATCTGTTCTTACGAACACGATTCCTGTGTCCGCAGGAGCAGGTTTGAAAGTAATGGAGGTTTCCTTACCGAGATGAAGTCCTATTCCACTGTACACCACCGGTTGTTTAAGTGTGGTCTGGTAATGATTCATTTATTATTCCTCTTCTTTATTACTATAATCCTTCATAAATTCCAGAACTTTTCTCCTGAATTCCGGCAGATCAGACATGGCAGCGCTGATTCTGAGGGCGTGTCTATGAGAACGAGCCGGATAGCCGGATACCGTAGCTCCGGCGGGAACGCTCTTCGATACACCGGCCTGAGCGGCTATAACAGCTCTATCTCCGATCGTGATATGCCCGGCTGTACCCGCCTGACCACCAAACATCACCCCTGAACCGACCGTTGTACTCCCTGATATTCCGGTTTGAGCCGCAATCAGGCAACCGGGACCAACTGTCACATTATGAGCTATTTGAACAAGATTGTCTAGCTTGGAGAACCTGGCTATTACAGTGCTGCCCACTGTGGCTCTGTCGATCGTGCATCCTGCACCTATCTCGACATCATCCTCTATGACGACATTCCCGTTCTGAGGTATTTTGAGGTGGCCTTCAGGGTCAGGTACGAATCCAAAACCATCGGACCCGATAACTGCTCCTGAATGAATTATCACCCTGCTTCCTATGACGCAGTCATGATAAACCGAGACACAGGGATTAATAACGCTTCCGCAGCCAATAGTGACTCCAGGACCGATGAAAGAACCCGCTCCTATTAATGTACCCTCATCTATCCTGGCGCACGAATCAACGACGGCATTCGGGCCTACCGTTACATCGGCGCTCAATACCGCATCGGGGTGAATCACGGAAGTCGGATGAATTCCTGTGAAACCCGATTGCGTCTCGTGCCTGAATAAGATCAGTGCTTCTCTGAAAGCACGGTAGGGCTCCTTCACAAGAATAAGGTTTGCGGCAGAGGATTCAATCATTTCCCCCGTTATTACTGCAAGAGCGCTGGTTGTATCAAGATATTTCTTATAGAGTCTGTTCCCGTAATAGCATATCTGGTTGAACTTAGCGTCCTGAAGCGTTGATACACCAACTACTTCACTGTCTCCATCCGGTCCAACAAGTTTTCCATTCAGCTTTTCAGCCAGGATGGATAATCGCATATCAGTCACTGCCTCCGGTAGATAATTTTTCCAGAACCATGTCTGTGATATCCATAGAATTGGATACATATACAACCAAGCCACCTGATGTGTCCAATACTATATCGTAACCTTCCTCAATGCTGATTTCCTGAACTGCTTCGTTGATACTTGCTACTATGGGCGAAACAAGTGTACTGTTTCTCGATTCAACAAAGCCTCCCGGTCCGAATGTCCGCGAAAGGAAATCCTGAAGCTCTTCAGACTTCTCTTCAAGAAGAGCCTCCCTCTCCCTTCTCCTTTCAGGACTCATCACCATTGTATAATCAAGATCGGCCTGAATGACATCAATCTCATCCTGAAGTGAATCAGCATGAGCCTCCCACTCTTCGATCTCGTTTACCAGGAGTTCGGCAGCATCGGTCACCTCACCCAGATTATCGAATATCCTCTCCGAATCTATTACCGCAATTGTCTGTGCCGCTAGAACAGAAGCAACTGTAAGAACTGCCAGTAGAGTTATTTTCATAAATGTAATCCTCCAGATACGGAACGGTCAGTCTTGAAACGCGTACTACAGGGTTCCAGGACAGCTCGTTCATCTATTAGAATATTGTGCCAAACTGAAAATGCGGTTCCCAACCGCTATCCGGACCATCAAAACCGTATGCGTAATCGAAACCGATAACACCCAGCATAGGTACTTCAATCCTGATCCCGATCCCCGCACTCCGGTTCAGATCGGAAAAATCGCTAGATGACCATGAATCCCAGGTATTCCCTGCATCGGCAAATACAGCCACCTGGAGCTGATCGATTATCCTGCACCTGTATTCGGCAGTAAGAATAAGCATCGATCTTCCACCCACCGATTCGTAACCGGTCATACCTCTAATCGAGTTAGCAGGATATCCTCTGAGACCGTAAAAACCTGTCCCTCCCAGTTCGAAAAGCTCGTATGCCGGAGGTTCCTTGCCACCCAGAGCTGCGATCATTCCGACCCTTGCTCTGAGGAAAAAGATGAATCTCCAGAAAACCGGCACGTGCCAGCTTGAATCAATAAGATATTTCTGGAATCCGATATTCCCCGAAAGAATACCACCGGCGAATTCACCTGTAATACTGTT